>NZ_PSTM01000007.1:0-78782 GCF_002930875.1 Rathayibacter sp. AY1A5
AGAGGCTCCCAGCCAGACGACTGGGTTGATAGGCCGGATGTGGAAGACAGGACTAAAGACTGTCGGAGCTGACCGGTACTAATAAGCCGATAACTTGATAATCACTACACTCATACCGTTGTAAAGGCTGGTAGGAGTGGCCAGAGATTGCTTGCGTCCACTTTGTGGTTCCCAGAAGACGGGCACCCCGCATCCTCCTTCGGGAGGAGCGGAACAATTGAATACACGCACGGCGTGTAACCCAGATTTGACCATGTGCCCTCGGGTGCGTGTGTCGCCAGGGTTACGGCGGCCATAGCGAGAGGGAAACGCCCGGTCACATTCCGAACCCGGAAGCTAAGACTCTCAGCGCCGATGGTACTGCAGGGGGGACCCTGTGGGAGAGTAGGACACCGCCGGACACCATTCACGATGGCCACCCAGAAATGGGTGGCCATCGCTGTTTAACCGGTCGGTCTCTGTTCGAGGACGAACAGGGCCGGCCGGAGCGACGATGACCGTCGTCGCCCGACTCCGGAACGAGGAGCAGCGATGACTCAGCACGACCCGACGTCCTCTCCGGAATCGAGGCCGCTCCAGAACGGCTTCGACGTCGTGGAGGAACACGTCCTGTCAGACGAGCTCCTCCGGATCGAGCAGACTGCGCTCGACAAGAGGGCGGCCGGATACGTCCAGCTGCAGGAGCAGCTGCGCATCCGACTCGAGAACGCCGACCGCGACCGATGACCGAAGACTCGCGACTCGACTCGGCTCTCGCCGAACGGGGCATCGCCCGGTCCCGCACCCATGCCGCTCGGATGATCGCCGACGGTCTGGTGACGGTGGACGGCGTCCCTGCACTGAAGCCCTCGATCCGCGTCCGCGACGATCAGGACGTCGCGGTCGCCGGCCTCGACCACTACGTCAGCCGGGCCGCCCACAAGCTGCTCGCCGCCCTCGACACCTTCGCGACGGTGCGAGTCGCCGGCCGGAACGCTCTCGACGTCGGGGCGTCGACGGGCGGGTTCTCGCAGGTCCTGCTCGAGCGCGGCGCCGCCTCGGTGATCGCCCTCGACGTCGGGCACGCGCAGCTCGCTCCCCGGATCCGGTCCGACGATCGCGTCCACGTGGTGGAGGGGTTCAATGCGCGGGATCTCACCGCCGCCCGGCTCGCCGAAGCCGCCAGGACCGCGATCGTGCCGGACCTGGTCGTGTCCGACGTGTCCTTCATCTCCCTGCGGATGGTTCTGCCTCCGGTCGCCGCCTCTGTGGATCCGCTCGCCGACTTCGTGGTGCTGGTGAAGCCGCAGTTCGAGGTCGGCCGCTTGGGAGTGCGGGAGGGGATCGTCCGGGATCCGGAGCTGCGTCGCGAGGCCCTCTCGGACGTCCTGTGGTCGGCGTGGGACCTGGGGCTCGGCGTCGTCGGGCTGGCCGAGTCGCCACTCCCGGGTGGCGCTGGGAATCGTGAGTATCTGGCGCACCTCCACCGCGACCGCGGAACGATTCCGACAGAATGGAGGGACGCGGTCACCGCGCTCACCACCGGATGACGCGATCGTGTCCGCCGCTGTCGACCGACCAGAAGGACACACCCTCGATGCAGTCCCCTCGTGGCGAGCGCAACATCCTCGTCGTCGCCCACACCGGACGGACGGACTCCCTCGATGCGGCGGTCCTCGTCGTCGAGCGCCTCCGGAACTCCGGCGCCCACCCCGTCCTCTGCGCCGACGACAAGGGCGACATCGTCGCGGTCGCTCCGGATCTGAGCGACGTCGCCGTGCTCGGGTCCGACGTGCCGCTCGAGTCCATCGAGCTCGTGTTCGTGCTCGGCGGGGACGGGACCATCCTCCGCGCGGCGGAGATCGTCCGGTCGGGGACGGCCCCTCTGCTCGGCGTGAACCTCGGCCACGTCGGGTTCCTCGCCGAGAGCGAGCGGGACGATCTCGACGACGCGGTCGCCCGTGCGCTCGACGGCGACTACGCGGTCGAGGAGCGGATGACCCTGCAGGTGCGCGTCAAGATCGACGAGGCCGTCGTCTACGAGACCTGGGCGCTCAACGAGGCCACGGTCGAGAAGGGCAGCCGCGAGCGGATGCTTGAGGTCATGGTGGGCGTCGACGGACGTCCGCTGTCGAGCTTCGGCTGCGACGGCATCGTCGTGTCCACTCCGACCGGTTCCACCGCTTACGCCTTCTCCGGGGGCGGGCCCGTGGTGTGGCCGACCGTCGAGGCGATGCTCCTCGTTCCGCTCAGTGCCCATGCTCTCTTCGCGCGGCCCCTCGTCGTGGGCCCGTCGTCGAGCCTCGCCGTCGAGGTCAAGGAGAGGACCGACGGCGTCGGCGTCCTCTGGGCCGACGGCCGGCGCGCCTACGAGCTGCCGCCGGGAGCGCGCGTCGTCTACCGGCGCTCGCCCGTGCCCGTGCGCTTCGCGCGCCTGCACGACGCCCCCTTCACCGATCGACTCGTGCACAAGTTCGGTCTCCCCATCCGCGGATGGCGGGGGTCGGCGGAGACGGAGTAAGGCCCGATGCTCGAAGAGCTGCAGATCCGCGACCTCGGAGTGATCGCCGAGGCGACGCTCCCGCTCGGACCGGGCTTCACCGCGGTCACCGGCGAGACCGGCGCCGGCAAGACGATGGTGGTCACGGCGCTCGGCCTCGTGCTGGGCGCGCGCTCGGACGCGTCCGCGGTGCGCTCGGGAGCGAAGCAGGCCTGGGTGTCGGGGCGCTGGCTGGTCCCCGAGGAGGGCCCGGTCGCCGAGCGGGTCCACGACGCCGGCGGCGATCTCGACGGCCCGGAGCTGCTCCTCGCGCGCTCGGTCTCGGCGGAGGGACGCGGGCGAGCCGTCGTCGGCGGCCGGAGCGCACCGGTCAGCGTGCTGAGCGAACTCGCCGATCAGCTGGTCGTCGTGCACGGGCAGTCGGACCAGATCCGCCTCCGCTCCGCCGCGGCGCAGCGTGAGGCGCTCGACCGGTTCGGCGGACCCGGTCTCGCCGACGCCCTCCGCGACTACGCGAGCGCCTTCGAGCGTTGGCGGGCCAACCGGGAGGAGCTCGACTCGCTCACCGAGGCCCGGGAGACGCGCGCCCGCGAAGCCGAACGGCTCCGCTCCGCCCTCGCCGAGATCGAGGTGGTCGCCCCCCAGCGCGGGGAGGACGTCGAGCTCGCGGCGCAGTCCGCCCGGCTCGGGAGCATCGAGCAGCTCCGGCTCGCCGCCGGCGAGGCCCGCGAGGCGATCTCGTCCGAGGAGCTGGACGGGCGGGACGCGCTCGGGCTCCTCGAGACGGCGCGGCGCGTGCTGGAGCGGGCGGCCGAGCACGACGCCGCCCTGCAGCCGACGGTCCAGACGCTCGGCGAGGCGGCGGTGCTCCTCGTCGACGCCGCCGGCGGGCTCTCCTCCTACCTGGCGGAGCTCGACCTCGACGGCGCGCACGACCTGGAGCTGATCGAGAACCGGCGGGCGGAGCTGTCTCTGCTCGCCCGCACCTACGGACCGACGCTGGACGACGTGCTCGATCTGGTGGACTCCTCCGGACTCCGCCTGCTCGAGCTCGACGGCGACGACGAGAGGATCGCGGCTCTCGAGGCCGACACCGCTGCCGACGCGGACCTCGTCGACCGCCTCGCGACCCGGCTGACCGAGCTGCGGACCGCGGCGGCCGCCGAGCTGGGGGAGCGGGTCAGCGACGAGCTCACCGCGCTGGCCATGGCGGATGCGCGCCTGCACGTGAAGGTGACGGCCGCGGGGGAGCCGAGCGTCCACGGGCGCGACTCCGTCGAGATGCTGCTCCAGCCGCACACCGGGGCCGCACCCCGGCCCCTCGCCCGCGGAGCCTCGGGAGGCGAGCTCTCGCGGGTGATGCTCGCGATCGAGGTCGTGGTCGCCGCCAACGACCCCGTGCCGACGTTCGTCTTCGACGAGGTCGACGCAGGGGTCGGCGGAGCGGCGGCGATCGAGATCGGCCGACGGCTCGCGCGGCTCGCCGAGACGTCGCAGGTCATCGTGGTGACCCACCTCGCGCAGGTCGCCGCATTCGCCACGAACCACCTCCGCGTCGAGAAGGGCTCGGACGGCGCGGTGACCTCGAGCGCCGTGACGCAGCTCGACTCCGAGGAGCGGGTGTCCGAGATGGCGCGCCTGCTCTCGGGGCTCACCGACTCCGCCAACGCTCTCGCTCATGCGCGGGAGCTCCTCGAATCGAGTCGGCGGGGCTGATCGCGAGCGGCCCTGGACGACATCGATCCGTCCCGGACGGTCCGCCGCCGCCGTTCTGCTGTTACGGTGGAACCCCGTGGTGGACTTTACGAACGCGGGCCTTTCCTCTTCTTCTCCCTCGGATCCCGAGGGCTCCTCCGGGTCCTCGACCCGGAACGCTTCGACGGCCGGGCAGGACGCCCCCTCGAAGATCACGAAGCACATCTTCGTCACCGGCGGTGTCGTCTCCTCGCTCGGCAAGGGACTCACGGCCGCGAGCCTGGGCAACCTGCTGACCGCGCGCGGGCTGCGCGTCGTCATGCAGAAGCTCGACCCGTACCTCAACGTGGACCCGGGGACGATGAACCCGTTCCAGCACGGCGAGGTCTTCGTGACCGACGACGGCGCCGAGACCGATCTCGACATCGGCCACTACGAGCGCTTCCTCGACATCAACCTGAACCAGGCCGCGAACGTCACGACCGGCCAGATCTACTCGCGGGTCATCGCGCGGGAGCGCGCCGGCGAGTACCTCGGCGACACGGTCCAGGTCATCCCGCACATCACGGACGAGATCAAGCGGCGCATGCGCCTCCAGTCGGAGGACGACCCGCAGCCGGACGTCATCATCACCGAGATCGGCGGCACCGTCGGCGACATCGAGAGCCAGCCGTTCATCGAGTCGGCCCGCCAGGTCCGCCACGAGCTCGGCCGCCGCAACGTCTTCTTCGTGCACGTCTCGCTGGTGCCCTTCATGGGCGCCTCCGGCGAGCAGAAGACCAAGCCCACCCAGCACTCCGTCGCGGCGCTGCGCTCGATCGGCATCCAGCCGGACGCGCTGGTGCTGCGGAGCGACCGACCCGTGTCGGAGTCGAACAAGCGCAAGATCGCGCTGATGTGCGACGTCGACGAGCAGGCCGTGGTCAACGCCAAGGACGTCGCGTCGATCTACGAGATCCCGCAGATGCTCAACGAGCAGGGCCTCGACGCCTACATCATCGACCAGCTGGGCCTCCCGGCCGGCGAGGTCGTCTGGGACGGCTGGTCGCGACTGCTCGAGGCCGTGCACGAGCCCAAGCACGAGGTCACCATCGGCCTGGTCGGGAAGTACATCGACCTGCCCGACGCCTACCTCTCCGTGACGGAGGCTCTGCGGGCCGGCGGCTTCGCGCAGCAGACGAAGGTCGCCATCCGCTGGATCGCCTCCGACGGGCTCGAGGACCCCGAGGCTGCGGCCAAGGCGCTCTCCGAGCTCGACGGCATCTGCGTGCCCGGCGGCTTCGGCATCCGCGGCATCGAGGGCAAGCTCGGCGCGCTGCGCTTCGCGCGGGAGAACGGGATACCGACCCTCGGGCTCTGCCTCGGCCTGCAGTGCATGGTCATCGAGTACGCCCGCAACGAGGCCGGCCTCGAGGGGGCCTCGTCGTCGGAGTTCGACCCGGAGACGGAGTTCCCCGTCATCGCGACGATGGCCGAGCAGGTCGAGATCCTCGCGTCCGGGGACATGGGCGGCACGATGCGCCTCGGCCTCTACACGGCCGAGCTCGCCGAGGGCTCGATCGTCGCCGAGGTGTACGGCGCACCTGAGGCTGCCGAGCGCCACCGTCACCGCTACGAGGTCAACAACCGCTACCGCGACCGGATCGCCGAGGCGGGGCTCTGGTTCTCGGGCCTCTCGCCCGACGGCCACCTCGTGGAGTACGTCGAGCTGCCCCGCGAGAAGCACCCCTACTACGTGGGCACGCAGGCGCACCCGGAGCTCCGCTCGCGCCCGAACGCCGCGCACCCGCTCTTCCGCGGCCTCGTGACCGCCGCCCTCGAGCGCCAGGAGGCCTCGCGCCTCTTCCCGGCATCGGAGGCGGGCGCCGATGAGTGAGCCGCTGTCGGACGAGCTCGTCGAGCCGGAGGTCCTGACCAGTGAGCGCGTCTTCGACGGGATGGTCTGGGGCGTCCGCGCCGAGACGTTCCGCTACGGCGGCGGCGAGCTGCGCCGGGAGTTCCTCGATCACACGGGAGCCGTCGCCGTGCTGGCCCTCGACGACGAGGACCGCGTCGCCCTGATCAAGCAGTACCGGCACCCTGTCCGCACCCGCGAGTGGGAGATCCCGGCCGGCCTGCTCGACGTCGAGGGCGAGGATCCCCTGGTCGCCGCTCAGCGGGAGCTGGGCGAGGAGACGGACCTGCAGGCCGAGCGCTGGGACCTGCTCTCGGAGTTCGCCACCTCGCCGGGCGGCAGCGACGAGGTCATCCGGATCTACCTGGCCCGCGGGCTCTCGTCCACCGGCTCCGCCTTCGACCGCGAGGCGGAGGAGGCGGACATGGAGCTGCGGTGGGTGCCGCTGGACGAGGCGGTCGAGGCGGTCCTCGCCCGCCGGGTGCAGAACCCCTCGCTGACGATCGCGGTGCTCGCGGCGCACGCGTTCCGCTCGCGCGACTGGGACGGGCTGGGCGACGCGTCCTCGCCGTGGACGCGCCACCCGCGGGTCCGCCACCCCCGGGGGTGAGCCCCCGCGCCTGCGCCGAGGCGTACCTCCGGCAGGCGAGCGTGGAGCGCGGGCTCTCGGCGCACACGCTCGCGGCCTACCGGCGCGACCTGGAGCTCTACCTCGGCTGGCTCGAGGAGCGCGGGACCGTCGATCTGGCGCAGCTCGGACGGGTCGACGTGGGGGAGTTCTCCTCCTGGCTGGCCGCACGCCCGGAGCGGCCGCTCGCGGCGAGCTCGCGCGCACGGATCCTCTCGAGCGTCCGAGGGCTGCACCGCTTCGCCCTCGAGGAGGGGGTCGTCGCGGACGACGTTGCCCGGGACGTGATGCCGCCGAAGGTCCCGATGACCCTGCCGAAGGCGGTCACGGTCGAGCAGATGGCGGCACTGCTCGACGCGGCGCGCGGCGAGGAGCTCGCGGACCTGCGGGACCGGGCCCTGCTGGAGCTGCTCTACGCGACGGGCGCGCGCATCTCGGAGGCGGTGGACCTGAACGTCGACGACGTGGTCGCCGCGGAGGTGGTGCGGCTTACGGGCAAGGGGTCCAAGCAGCGGATGGTGCCGCTCGGCCGCTTCGCCCGCGAGGCGGTCGACGAGTACCTCGTGCGTGCGCGGCCCGAGCTCTCGCGGAGGGGACGCGCGACGCCGGCGCTCTTCCTGGGGGTCCGCGGGAGCCGCCTGTCGCGGCAGAGCGCCTGGCTGGTCATCCGCGCCGTCGCCGAGAAGGCCGGGCTGGACCGGGAGATCTCGCCGCACACCTTCCGGCACTCGTTCGCGACCCACCTGCTCGCGGGCGGTGCCGACGTCCGCGTGGTGCAGGAGCTCCTCGGGCACGCCTCGGTGGCGACGACGCAGATCTACACGCTGGTGACGGCGGACACGCTCCGGGACGTCTACACGTCCGCGCACCCGCGAGCGCGGCGCTAGAGCCGCGGCCCCGCGCGGCGGGGCGCGGCGGCCGGGGAGCGGGGCGCCGGTACACTCGACGGAGGCCGCGCGGGAGCGCACGCCGCCACGGAAGCGAGGACGACGCAGGTGACACGCAAGACGGACGACAAGGCCGAGCTCACCGGTCTCGAAGCCCCGACGCTCGGCCCGACCGGCCGCCCCCTGCGCGACTTCCCGCTGCCGGTGGAGCTCACCGGTCACGGCCCCGCTCGGATCATCTCCCTCTGCAACCAGAAGGGCGGCGTCGGCAAGACGACGACGACCATCAACCTGGGCGCGACCCTCGCCGAGTACGGCCGACGCGTACTGGCCATCGACTTCGACCCGCAGGGCGCCCTCTCGGCCGGCCTCGGGGTCACGACCTACGACGCCATCACGATCTACGACCTGCTCCTCGGCACCGTGAAGGACCCGGCCGAGGCGATCCGGAGGACCCGCGTGCCGGGCCTGGACGTCATCCCGGCCAACATCGACCTCTCCGCCGCCGAGGTCCACCTCGTCAACGAGGTCGCGCGCGAGCAGATCCTCGCCCGGGTGCTCCGCAAGGTGAGCGCGGACTACGACGTCATCCTGATCGACTGCCAGCCCTCGCTGGGCCTGCTCACGGTCAACGCGCTCACCGCGAGCCACGGCGTCCTCATCCCGCTCGAGTGCGAGTTCTTCGCGCTGCGCGGCGTCGCCCTGCTGATCGAGACGATCGACAAGGTCCGCGACCGGCTCAACCCGGTGATCGAGCTCGACGGCATCCTGCCCACGATGTACGACTCCCGCACCCTGCACTCGCGGGAGGTGCTCGACCGGGTGGTCGACGCCTTCGGCGACAGCGTGCTCGAGACGGTGATCGGCCGCACGGTGAAGTTCCCGGACGCCAGCGTGTCCGGCGTCCCGATCACCCAGTTCGCGCCCGAGCACAACGCCGCGAAGGCGTACCGCAAGCTCGCCAGGGAGCTGATCTCGCGTGGCGCGGTCGCCTGAGGTCCTCCTCGAGGAGCGCGCCGCTCCCACCGGGTTCCACCTCGCGCTGACCAACTTCGAGGGTCCGTTCGACCTCCTGCTGAGCCTCATCGCGAAGCAGCAGGTCGACATCACCGAGATCGCGCTGAGCGCCGTGACGGACGAGTTCCTTTCGTACCTGCACGGGATCGACTCGCTCGAGGGGCTGGACCGCGCGTCGGAGTTCCTCGTCGTCGCCGCGACGCTCCTCGACCTGAAGATCGCCGGACTCCTGCCCCAGGGCGAGCTCGTGGACGCGGAGGACGCGGCGCTGCTGGAGGCGCGAGACCTGCTGTTCGCCCGGCTCCTGCAGTACCGGGCCTTCAAGCAGGTGTCGTCGTGGTTCGCCGAGCGGATCGCGATCGAGACCGCCCGCCACGTGCGCGACGTGCCTCTGGAGGAGGAGTACCGGTCCGCGAAGCCGGAGCTCGTCTGGACCCTGTCGCCCGCCGACTTCGCCGCCCTCGCGACCGTCGCCCTCGCTCCGCGCGAGCTGCCGACGGTGGGCCTGGACCACCTGCACGCCCCGCAGATCAGCATCCGGGAGCAGGCCGCCCACGTCGTGGCGATGCTGCGCGCCCGCGGGAGGGCCACCTTCGGCGAGCTGATCGCGGACGCCGACGAGAAAGGCGTGATCGTCGCGCGCTTCCTGGCCGTGCTCGAGCTCTACCGGCACGCCGCGATCTCGTTCGACCAGCCGGAGCCGCTCGGCGAGCTCACGCTGCGGTGGGTCGCCGAGCAGTGGAGCGATGCGAGCCTCGCCGCGCTCGGAGCCGACTATGACTCCTGACGCCGGCCCCGGGACCGTCGCGTTCGAGATCGACCGGGCGATCGAGGCGATCCTGATGGTCGCGGACGAGCCGCAGCCGCTCGCCTCCCTCGCGACCGCGCTGTCGAGGCCGATCGCCGTGGTCCGCCAGTCGATCGAGCGCCTGGTCGCCGACTACGACGGCGCCGACGGGGCGATCCGCCGGGGCTTCGAGCTGCGCGAGGTCGGTGCCGGCTGGCGGATCTACGTGCGCCGCGAGTACGACCCGGTGGTCAAGGACTTCGTCCTGACGCAGAACCCGACGCGGCTCTCGCAGGCGGCGCTCGAGACGCTCGCCGTGATCGCCTACAAGCAGCCGGTCTCGCGCGGTCAGGTCGCGCAGATCCGCGCGGTCAACGTCGACTCCGTCGCGCGCACCCTCCTCGGCCGCGGCCTCATCGCGGAGGTCGGCCACGACCCCGAGACGGGCGCGGTCCTCTACGGCACTACCGAGCAGCTGCTCGTGCACCTCGGCCTCACCTCGCTCGACGAGCTGCCGAAGATCTCCCCCCTACTGAGCGACGGAAGAGACGGATTCGATGAGCGCGCCTGACAGCGGCCCCGACGGCGAACGACTGCAGAAGGTCCTCGCGGCAGCGGGGGTCGCCTCCCGACGAGTGGTCGAGGAGATGATCGTGGCGCGGCGGATCCGCGTCAACGGCGAGGTGGCGGACGAGCTCGGCCGCCGCATCGATCCGGCGACCGACCGGATCGAGGTCGACGGGGTCGCGGTGCAGCTGGACACCTCGCGCCGCTACGTCATGCTCAACAAGCCGATCGGCGTCGTCAGCTCGCTGGCGGACGAGAACGGACGCACCGACCTCAGCCTCTACACGAAGAACTTCGAGGAGCGGCTGTTCAACGTCGGGCGCCTCGACGCCGAGACCTCGGGCCTGCTGGTGCTGACCAACGACGGCGAGCTCGCCCACGTCCTCGCGCACCCGTCGTTCGGAGTGACGAAGACCTACATCGCGAAGGTGCACGGGCAGGTCCTCCCGCAGACGATCGCGACGCTGACCTCCGGGATCGAGCTCGACGACGGACCGGTGGCCGCCGACAAGGCGCGTCTCCTCGGCCGGCCGGAGGGCCGCTCGAACGCCTCGCTCGTCGAGATCACCCTGCACTCCGGTCGCAACCGGGTCGTCCGCCGGATGATGGCGGCGGTCGGCCACCCGGTGATCGAGCTCGTCCGGCGCCAGTTCGGGCCGCTGCACCTGGGCACCCTGCGCTCGGGCGATCTGCGCGACCTGACCCGGGAGGAGCTGGGCGCGCTGCTCACGATCGCGCGGCAGGGCGGCGAGGCGGTGGCGGCCGCTCCCGCGGTCCCCTCGAAGAAGGTGAGCGCGGGTGCGCGGCGGCCCCGGCCTGACAGCGGCGAGCGCGTCGCCCCGGCGGAGCGCGGCTCGGCCGGGCGATCCTCGGATCGCGGCGGCTCCTCCGCCGGCGGCGGCGGGCGGAGCGACGGTCCTCCGCGCCGGTCCGGCGCCGACAAGCAGCGCCGCGCCGATCGCTAGGCTGTCGGGGTGAACGAGCTCCTGCACCCCGCGCCGCCCGCGATGCGGACGACCGGGACGGTGCGGGTGGTCGGCTCCGGACTGCTCGGCGCCTCCATCGGCCTCGGCCTCGCCTCCCGCGGGATCGACGTCGTCCTCGACGACGCCTCGCCCGCGAGCCTCTCCCTCGCCATCGACTACGGGGCCGGCCGCGCCGCCTCCGCCGACGACCGGCCCTCCGTCGTCGTCGTCTGCGTCCCCCCTGACGTCACCGCGAGCGTCGTCGAGCGCGAGCTCGCGGCGCACCCCGGAGCCGTCGTCACCGACGTGGCGAGCGTCAAGACCCAGCCGCTGCGCGAGCTGCGCTCCCGCGGCGTCGACCTCGCCCGCTACATCGGCTCGCACCCGATGGCCGGCCGCGAGCGCGGCGGACCGGTCGCCGCGCGGGGAGACCTCTTCGTCGGCAGACCCTGGGTGATCTGCCGCGACGGCGAGACCGCGCCCGACGCGCTCGCAAGGGTGGAGGGCCTCGCTCTCGACCTCGGCGGCACCATCGTCGAGATGGACCCGGAGGAGCACGACCTCTCGGTCGGCCTCGTCTCGCACGCCCCGCAGGTGATCTCGTCACTGCTCGGCCAGCGCCTCCTCGACGCCCCGAACGCGGCGCTCCGCCTCGCCGGGCAGGGCGTCCGCGACGTCTCGCGCCTGGCGGCCTCGGCCCCCGAGCTCTGGATGCAGATCCTGGCCGCGAACCGCGAGCACGTCGTCGCGGTGCTCGACGCCTTCCGCGACGACGTCGCCGCGGTCGCCGACGCGCTCCGCGACCTCGAGGCGCCCGGCTCGCGCCGCGTGCTCGCCGAGCACCTGGCCGCGGGCAACGCCGGAGTGGCGCGCCTGCCCGGCAAGCACGGCCAGGACCAGCGCTTCTCGACCCTGATCGTCCTCGTCGACGACTCTCCCGGAACCCTCGCGCGGCTCCTGGTGGAGATCGGCGAGGCGGGCGTCAATCTCGAGGACGTTCGCCTCGAGCACGCGCAGGGGCGCCGAGTGGGTCTCGCCGAGATCTCGGTGGTGCCCGAAGCGGTCGCGCCGCTGACCGAAGAACTGACCATACGCGGCTGGAGGATCGCCGGATGAGCACCGAGCAGAACAGGCAGGAGGGCGGCCTGAACAGGATGACGCCCGCCCGCCGGGCACAGCAGAGCATCCCGGAGGACGGGGGCGCGGCTCCCGAGCGCGAGGCGCGCTCCGAGGCCGCCGAGCAGGGCGACTTCGGCGAGGCCGTCGTGGTCGCCATCGACGGCCCGGCCGGCAGCGGCAAGTCCAGCGTGTCGAGGGCTGCCGCCCGCCGCCTCGACTTCGAGTTCCTCGACACGGGAGCGGCCTACCGCGCGCTCGCCTGGCACGGGCTCGACCGCGGCCTCGACTTCGAGGACCAGGACGCGATCGTCGACGCGCTCGACGGCTTCGACTACTCCATCGGCACCGACCCCGAGTCGTACTCGGTGTGGGTCGGTCCGACCGAGGTGACCACCGCCATCCGCGAGCCCCGGGTGACCGCGCGGGTCTCGGCCGTGGCGAAGGTCCCCGAGGTCCGTCGGAGGATCACACTGCTGTTCCGGAGGATCATCGGCGAGACGCGTCGGGAGGGCATCATCGTCGAGGGCCGCGACATCACGACGGTCGTCGCACCGACCGCTCCGGTCCGGATCCTGCTGACGGCGAGCGAAGAGGCTAGAATGGCCAGGCGTTCGCGCGAGGTCACCACGGAATCCGCCGAGGCGACGGGTCAGGCGCTGCGGTCGAGGGACCGCGCCGACTCGCAGGTGGTCGACTTCATGAACGCCGCAGAAGGAGTCACTCTTCTCGACTCCACTCATCTCGACTTCGAGCAGACCGTCGACGCGGTCGTCGCCGAGGTCCGAACTTCGAGAGCAAGGGCCGGTCATGGCACAGGACACGCACGTCGGTGACGACGAGCTGAACTTCGGAGACGACGACCTCGTCGAGCGCCTCGGCGACCTCGACGAGCAGCTCGCCTCCTCACGCGCGCAGGCGCTCCGGAGCGGACTCGAGGACTACGACCTCGACGAGGAGGACCTCGACCTCCTCGAGTTCGCCGGGGAGGACTCGGACGAGGTCCGCTACCTCCCCGCCCTCCCGGTCGTGGCGATCGTGGGCCGCCCCAACGTCGGCAAGTCCGCGCTGGTGAACCGGATCCTCGGCCGCCGCGAGGCCGTCGTCGAGGACACCCCGGGCGTCACGCGCGACCGCGTGTCCTACAAGGCGGAGTGGATCGACCGGGCGTTCACCATCGTCGACACCGGCGGCTGGGAGCCCGACGCCCGCGGCATCGACGCCTCCGTCGCCATGCAGGCCGAGATCGCCATCGACCTCGCCGACGCCGTCATCTTCGTCGTCGACGCGAACGTCGGCGCGACCGCGACCGACGAGCACGTCGTGAAGCTGCTGCGCAAGACGAAGAAGCCGGTCTTCCTCGCCGCCAACAAGGTGGACGACGCCCGCCAGGAGCCGAACGCCGCATCGCTGTGGTCGCTCGGCCTGGGCGAGCCCCGCCCCGTCTCGGCCGTCCACGGCCGCGGCGTCGCCGACCTTCTCGACGCGGTGCTCGAGAAGCTCCCTCTGGAGTCGGCCGTCGCCAAGCGCGAGGTCGGCGGACCGCGCCGCGTCGCGATCCTCGGCCGCCCGAACGTCGGCAAGTCCAGCCTGCTCAACAAGGCGGCGGGGGAGGAGCGGGTCGTCGTCAACGAGCTCGCCGGCACCACGCGCGACCCGGTCGACGAGCAGGTCGAGATCGCCGGCAAGGTCTGGCGCTTCGTCGACACCGCGGGCATCCGCCGCCGCGTGCACCTCCAGCAGGGCGCCGACTTCTACGCGTCGCTGCGCACCTCGACGGCGCTCGAGAAGGCCGAGGTCGCCGTCGTCGTCCTCGACGTCTCGCAGCCGATCTCGGAGCAGGACGTCCGCATCATCGACCTGGTGCTGGAGTCGGGCCGGGCGCTCGTGCTCGCCTTCAACAAGTGGGACCTCCTCGACGACGAGCGCCGCCGCTACCTCGAGCGCGAGATCGAGACCGACCTCGCCCACGTGGCGTGGGCGCCCCGCGTCAACATCTCGGCCCGCACCGGCCGCCACCTCGAGAAGCTCGTGCCGGCGCTCGAGCTCGCCCTCGAGTCGTGGGACACGCGCATCCCGACGGGCAAGTTCAACGCGTTCCTCGCCGAGCTCACCGCGGCGCACCCGCACCCCCTCCGCGGAGGCAAGCAGCCCCGCGTGCTCTTCGGCACGCAGGCTTCGTCGCGCCCGCCGACATTCGTCCTCTTCACGACCGGGTTCCTCGACCCGGGCTACCGCCGCTACATCGCGCGCCGCCTGCGCGAGATCTACGGCTTCCAGGGGTCGCCGGTGAACGTCAACATGCGCGTCCGCGAGAAGCGCGCGCGCTGAGCGCAGCCGCACCGTGTCCGGCCCGTGGGAGCTCCTCCCGCGGGCCGTCCGCGTCTCCGGGAGGAGCAGCGATCGAGTCGCGCGGGCGGATGCTGCTGCCGAGGCGTCACGGCCGAGCGGGACAGCTCTCTCGAGAGGGAGCGAGGAGCCGCGCGGTCCGGCTTGCGGAGTTGCGGCCGCCCTCGAGCCGAGCGGTCGACTCTCTCGGCGAGCGTCTGCGCAGCGGCGCCCGACGAGGCCGGTCAGTCGCCGGTGGCGAAGGGCCACCACGGCGGCAGGAGCCGTCGGTAGGCGGCGAGGTAGCTGCCGGGATCGCGGGGCGCGGGCAGACGGAGCCACTGCTCCATCAGGCCGACGGAGCCCGCCGCGAGGAACGAGGCCGTCGCGTCCTCGAGGAAGCCGAGCGGTGCGTCCGCGGCCGGGACGTCGAGGATCCCCGTGTCGAGCGTCGCGGAGACGGCGGTGCGGAAGTGCCCTGCCAGCATCGCGCGGAGGCCCGAGTCCCCGCCGGGGGCGTCGAAGGCGCGGAGGTAGAGGTCGCGGTGGCCGTCCAGGTGGCCGAGGACGCGGGAGGTGCCCTCGCGGATGCTCGCGTCGGTCGCGGCACCGCTCCGGAGCTGCTGGAGGTAGCCCTCCCGGATCGCGTCGAGCTCGTCCTGCAGGGCGGCGCAGAGCAGCTCCGCGGCGGACGAGGCGTGGGCGTAGAAGGTGGAGCGGTTCACGCCGGCGAGATCGGTGATCTCGGAGACGGTGAGGGTGGCGACGTCGCGGCCGGTCGCGAGTTCGACGATCGCCCGGTGCAGGGCCACCTGTGATCGCTTCTGCCGCGCATCCACTGCTGACGCCTCCCGAGCTGCCGACGGCGCGTCGACCCGTGCCGACGCGTTCCGCCCAGCGAGTCTACGGGGCCCGCTCGTTTTCACTTCCGGCGTCGGCATCCGCTAAGGTAGTCGAGTTGCCCGGGCCTCGGCCCGGTCTGCCACGGGCTGTGGCGCAGCTTGGTAGCGCACTTGACTGGGGGTCAAGGGGTCGCAGGTTCAAATCCTGTCAGCCCGACGGAAAGCCCTGATGAGACCACTGGTCGTCGTCAGGGCTTCCGTCGTTTCCGGGCCTCGTCGTGACGCTGCGGACCGCTCACCGGAGCGCTGCGGCGACCTCGGCGAAAGCCACGCGACGTCGAGCGGAGCGCGCCTCCCGCTCGGCGGGATCCCGTGCCCAGAGCGCCTGTCGCGACGGATGGAAGGTGCGGATCACCGTGAGGCCGCGCTCGCGCTCGATCGCCGGGTGCCGCCTGAGGAGGCGCCGCCAGCCGTGATCGGCGTCGCCGCCCTGCAGGAGGACCACCTCGACGTCGGGGGCGAGCGCGAGCAGATGCAGGACGGTCTCGACGCCGGCGTCGAGCTGCTCGGCGTTCGGGGCCCGGTTGATGTACCAGGGGTAGGCGTTCCACGGCAGCAGGTCGGCGGGGGCGAGGCCCACCTCGTCCATCAGCCCGGCCATGAGCTCCGCCGTCGGGTCGTCGTTCTCGGTGCAGAGGAAGCCGCTTCCGATGCCGTCCTGAGTGGCGGGGCCGGGATCGCGGAGGACGCTGAGGACGCGCGCCTCCACTCCGCCGTGCAGGGGCGCGACGTAGGGCAGCCAGCCGCGTCCGTAGGGGTTCCGCAGCTCGTCGACCCAGCGGTTCACGGGAGCCACGTGCGGTGCGTAGCGCTGCTCCCACTGGGCGCGGCGGAAGGAGAGGTCGGCCATGGAGCGGGGCATGTCCGCACCCTAGAGGGTGACCGGGGCGGCGCGGCACCCTTCCTGGTCGTCGGCCGTGCCGGCGGCGTCCGGACTGAGAGGCCGGAGCGGCATGCACGGCGTCTCCCCGACCGCCCGCAAGGGCGGCGGCAGGCCGGCTCCCTAGCGTCGGTGGACGTGACCCACTCCGCTCCGCTCGCCCGCTGGTGGCGCGAACGCTGGTGGGCGCGGCTCACCCTCCTCGCGATCCTGTGCGGTTCGACGGCCCTCACCGGCTGGAATCTCGCCCGGGGCGGAGACGCCGTCTTCTACGAGGCGGCGGCACGGTCGATGTCGGAGTCGTGGCACGCGCTGGCGTTCGGAGCCTTCGATCCCGCCGCCACGGTGACGCTGGACAAGCTGACGGGATTCGCGGTGCCGCAGGCGCTGAGCATCCGCCTGTTCGGGATGTCGACGTCGTCGATCGCGCTGCCGCAGCTGCTCGAGGGGCTGATCACCGTCGCGGCGTGCTCGGTCGTCGGGCTCCGATGGGGCGGCCGGGGGCTCGGGCTGGTCGCGGCGGCCGCGGCGGCGAGCACGCCGATCTTCGTGTCGATGTTCGGGCACCCGATGGAGGACGGGCTGCTCACGGCGGCACTCGCCGTGGCGCTGGTGTGGTGGCAGCGCGCGGTGCTGACCGGGCGGTGGTGGCCGCTCCTGATGACCGGGCTGTCCATCGGGATCGGCTTCCAGGCGAAGATGATGCAGGCCTGGTTCGTCCTGCCGGCGCTCGTGGCGGCGACTCTCGTCGGGGTGCACGGGTGGCGCCGAGCCCTCGCCTGGGCGGGCGGGCTCCTGGCCGTCGCGGTGGGCGCCTCGGTGGCGTGGATGGTCGCGATGCAGGCGGTGCCGGCAGGGGACCGGCCCTACATCGACGGGTCGACGGGGAACGACGCCTTCGCGATGGTGTTCGGGTTCAACGGGCTCGACCGGCTGATCCCGGGAGCGGTGCCCGGCGCCGTCGTCGCTTCCGCCCACGTGGCGACGATGGGCGGAGCAGCGGGGTCTTCGCCGGCCAAGCTGCTGCTGGCGCAGTACGCGACGCAGGTCGGCTGGCTGTATCCCGCGGCGCTCGCCGGGCTGGTGCTCGGCGCCGTGCGCTGGTGGCCGCGGCGGGGGAGGCGGGGAGGTGCCCGCGGTGCCTTCGCCCTCCTGGTCTGCCTCGCGGTGTGGCTGGTGACAGCGGCGGGCGTGCTCTCGGTGGCGACGGTGCCGCACATGGCGTACGTCGCGGCGATCGGCGTGCAGCTGGCGCTCCTCGCCGCGCTGGGCTGGGCGGAGGGGGTGCGGCTGCTCGCGTCGCCCCGGGTCGGCGCGCGGCTGGTGCTGCCGCTCCTCCTGGTCGGGCAGACGGCGTGGAGCGCGGCGCTCGCCGTGGGCGGGCAGCTGCCGTCGGTGCTGGGCCTGCCGCTCGCGGCGCTCGCCGGAGCAGGGCTCGTCGTGGTCGCGGTGGCGGCCCGGTGGAGTAGGGGCGGTGCGGCGGCGAGCAGAGGCGCGGCCCGGCATCGTTCGATCGCGCTCGCAGCGGCCGTCGTGATCCTGGCAGGGCCGATCGCGTTCAGCCTCCAGGTGCTCGACGCGTCCCTCGACGGGTCGGGCGGGGACGCGCTCGTCGGCCTGCGCTTCCCGCAGAGGGCCGAGACCTCGGCTCCGTTCGCGGTCTCGTCGCCGGACGCGGTCGGCGGGCACGACTCGATGACCGCCGACGAGACCGGCCTGGTCGCCGCCGCTCGTGCCGCCGGCGGCGGGGTGGACGGCGCGCCCCTGTTCCTCACCGACTCCTGGGCGATCTCGGCGCCGATCATCACGGCGACCGGCGCGAGCGTGCTCACCGACGGCGGCTACTCCGGCCAGGCGCGGGTCTTCACCGAGCAGGACGTCACCCGGATGATCGCGGCAGGACGCACGCCTCTGCTGGTGCTGAAGAACTCCGCTCCGCCGACCGAGTCGGTGCGGAAGGCCGCAGTTGCGGACGGGTGCACCGAGCTGCAGGAGTGGGGGCCGGCGGCGACGGAGTCGGGAGAGCACGCCTCCGCGGTCACCGGGTTCTCGTTGTGGCGGTGCGTGGCGATGCCGCACGAATCGGCGGGCGGGGTGTCGGGTGCCGGCCAGTGACGCCGTAGGGCAGTTCTCGCCTGGACGAGATCGGCTCCCGCCGGAACGATCGCCCTCGTCCTTGCGCTCGACGGGTCAGGCCAGGCCGAGGAGGTCGAGCGTCCAGGCGTGAGCGAGGACGTTCTCCTGGTGGGACTCCTCGGGCGTCAGTCCGCTGAGGTGACCGCCCGAGGTCGCACGGAGGACGACGTGCGCGGGATCGTCGCGCTCAGCCACTGCCCGGTAGGCGCTTGCGAATTCCGCGATCGCCGACGCGTCGACTCGGGCATCGCGGAGACCGGCTCGAATCCACGCGCGCGGAAGCGGTCGGCTCCGCCCCACCATTGTGGCGATCGTCGCGAGTGGAGAGAGCCCGCTCGCGAGGATCCAGTCAGGGTCACCGAACTCCTCACGGTCGGACGCCGCCGCGGCTGCGGAGCGATCATCGAGCGCGCCGACGGGATCGAGGAAGGGATGCACGAGGTGGAGGCCACGGAGTTCTGCGGGGCGACGGAGGCAGACCGTCGCAGCGACCAGCGCGCCCGCGCTCGCCGCGGTGAGAAGGAGCCGGTGCGAGTCGATCCCTGGAAGCTCACGAAGCAACGCCAGGCAGGCGAGGAGGTCCTCGATCGGGCGCTCGCGGCCGAGGCCGGTCGCCTGCCGATGCCACTCCGGGCCGTTCTCTCCGCCCCCGCGGACATGGCAGTAGGCGATCGCGGCTCCGCGCGCGAGGAGGTCGTCCGTGAAGGGATCGAACGGCCCCTCGAGGCTGATGCCGTAGGCGCCGTAGACGTGGACGACGACGGGACAGCTGTCGGCGCCGTCAGGAGTCATCAGGGTGAGCGGGACGAGGGTGCCGTCCCGGCTCGGCGCAGTGAGTGACGTGACCTTCATCCGTTCTGTGACCTCGGTGGCGAGTGCCTTACCCGGTACAGGGGTGACGCAGTGGGCGCGGTGAGCAGGGGAGGAGACGAGCATGATCGGGTGGCGGGTGATCGGATCGACGGCGGGAACAAGGGTCCCGGCCGCCGGCGCGAGCCAGAGCGCGTCTGCCCCGCCGCCGGGCAGCCACACCGCTCTCCTGCCGGACGACCGTCCGAGTACGAAGAGCTCACCCTGGGCCTCCTGCAGGTGCTCCGCCTGAAGGGCCTTCGGAACGGGAACCTCGAGAGGACGCGTCGAGCCGGTCCTCCGGACGACTCCGTGCCGTCGATACAGGACCGCGAGGCCGCCCCTGCAGGCGGAGACATCCGCGTTCTCCGTGCCGAGGTCGAGGCGACGGCACGTCGGGGGACTGCTCTCCTCTCCGGTCAGCACCCAGTACCGGGAGTCGCGCGCCCCTCTCGATGCGAGTACGGCGATCGCCCCGGCGACGCTGCGCAGATCGAGCCTCCGAGCCTGATCGGGCTCTTCGAGCAGCACGTGGGGAGTCGTCAGGCTGCGATGCCACCAGACCGCCTGCCAGGGCCGACCCGCGTCGTTCCGCCTTATCCAGAGGAATCCGTCCGAGAACGATCGGATGCGCGGGGAGACGGGGCGCTCGTCCTGAACGATCTCGACGGCTCCGCTCCTGGTCGCGACGGCGACGCGGATGCGGTGATGCTCATCACCGTCCTGATCGCTCACAAGTGCGAAAGCGGCGGCGCCCGGCGAGAGCACCAGAGACTCCTGCGGTGCGATGACGAGGGTGTGCTGCACGGGGCGCCCGTCGGGATCCCGGAGGAGCACCTGCCGGGGGCCTGTCGGCTCCGCGGCTGCGCTCGACGGCTGCAGAGCTGCGAGATGTCGCAGCCGTCCGGCGATCGCAGAAACCCGAGGCGGCAGTGCGTCGCGACCCGTGATCACGTCAGACACCCTGCTCACGCAACCTCGGTCCAGGGGGACGGCGAAGCCGAGCCTGCGCGGGAATCAGGAGGATCAGCGAGAGCACGATCCACGAGCCGATGAGGCCGAGAACGACGCTCGGGACCGGCCAGATCACTACCCCTTCGCCCAGTGCTGCGCGACTGACGAGCCAGCAGACCGCGCCGGTGGCGGCGACGGGTGCGGCTGCTGTTGTGGAAGCGGCGAGGGACATCGCGAGGCTCTCGGAGACGACGAGCCCGATGATCTGTCGGCGCTGCAGGCCCGCTGCCTGGAGCAGGGCGATCTCGCGCTCGCGGTTCTGCGCAGAGAGAGCGACGACAGTGGCGCTGGTGGCGAGCATCGACACGGCTACGACTGCGACGATCGTCAGAACATCGGTGAGATCGGCGCGGGTCCCGGGCCGGACCGCCGTCGTCATGGCGACGACGGACTCCACCGCGCACAGGAGCACGGCGATCGCCCCCAGCCCTGCCGTGAGCGGCGCGATCGTGGCGGTGCTGACCTGCACCCGGGCTGCTGCCGCGCGGATTCCGAGAGCCGCGACGACGAGACCCGATCGGGCGGAGAGCGCGTGCAGAGCCCGGAAGACGAGCGCGATCACCTCCGGGCAGAGGAGGTAGACGGCCACGAGGACGCTGCCTCCTACGTCGACGGCCAGGTTGAACATCGGCGCCGGTCCGGTCGCTCCGAGTTCTCGAGCAGAGGCGGATGCCGTGACAAGGCCGGAGGCGATGAGGAGGAGGGCGATGCCGCAGCCGATCCGCACCGCGCGCATCGCCGTACCCGGTCGACCGCTCCCGACTTCACGCAGCGCGGCGCTCGGCGGCGTGCGGGCGGCGCGGCGCGCGGGCAGGACTCCGCCCGCCAGAGCGGTGAGCGTGCCGAGCGCCAGCGTGACCACCGGAGCCCAGGGCGCGAGCGAGAAGCTCGGAAGATCGACCTCGGACGAGACGGCACCGTTGAATGCGGGAACCGCCCAGAACGCCAGCAGTGTCGAGAGGAGCGCTCCGATGCCGGCGCCGAGGAGACTCACGATGCCGAGCACGAGGAGAGTGACGACGAACACCTGGGCTCGGGAGGCGCCCAGCAGGAGCCAGAGCGCGTGCGTGCGTCCTGTGGCCAGAACGCTCGCTCGGCCGACGATCGTCAGGGCGACCCAGCCGACGAGCGCCACGACAGTGCAGATCGTGATCGAGAGGATCCGGAACTCCCCGAGCGCGACGCCGGCCTCCGTGACAGCGGCGGTGAATGCGGGGTCGCCGGTCCAGGCGAACTGCTGAACGCACAACCCGATCAGCGTCGCCATCAGGGCGACCACAGCGATCGCGGGAGACCATCGGCGCCACTCGTCGGCGAACAGGCGTACGACGTAACGGGACACGAGTCAGGCCCCGGCCTCTTCGAGGATGCTCAGCAGCTCATGGCTGGTGCAGCGTCCGGTCGTCCGCACGGTCCGACCATCGTGCATCACCACGACCGTGTCCGCGAGGGCTGCGGCGTCGAGATCGTGCGTGACCATCACGATCATCTGGCCCTCGTCCGCCATCGTCCTCAGAGTCGACAGGACGACCCGCGAGCTCTGCGAGTCGAGGGCGCCGGTCGGCTCGTCGGCGAAGACGATGCCGGGCCGCCGTGCAAGGGCGCGGCAGAGAGCGGTCCTCTGCTGCTCACCTCCCGAGAGCGTTCGCGCCGGCGCACGGCGCCGGTCGCGCAGGCCGAACGATTCCACGAGTCCACCGATCAGGTCGTGCGGCACGGGTGATCGGTCGAGCCTGAAGGGGAGCGCGATGTTCTCCTCGACATCGAGGAAGGGCACGAGGTTGTACTGCTGGAACACGAACCCGATCTGGGCGCGGAGCATGCGAGCGCGATCGGCCGCTGACAGCCTGTTCACGTCCCGGCCGTTGACCTCGACGACGCCGGACGTCGGCCGGTCCAGTCCGCTGAGGCACATCAGGAGAGAGGACTTGCCGGAGCCGGAGCGGCCGACGACAGCGGTGAGCCCGCCCCCTTCCAGATCGATGTCGCAGCCCCGCAGGACGGTCGTCCGCTGCCGGCCTACGGTGATGACCTGCTCGACGGCTCGAGCCTGGAGGGTGGGGATCATGAGCGTTTCTCCTCGACGAAGGTGGGGACGTCTTACTCGTGAGACGCCCGCGATCCACGTCATGCTGGATCGCGGGCGCCCGGTAGCGACTATCAGCAGTTGCCCCACGTGATCGAGCTGGGCCAGCCCGGGCACGGCGAGATGACGCTGAAGGTGCTGACGCGCGCGGCGTCGTGCGCGTCGGCCTCACCTTCGAGGGTCTGGAAATCGAGGATCCGGTTCATGTGATCACCTCCTCTCCTCGTCTCGGGCCGACTCGGTCAGAGTCCGAACGGCAGGGCGGAGCGTCCGGTCTCGAGCTCGTCGAGCGCTGCGAGCACTCCGAGCGAGCCGGTCAGGTAGTCCGACGAGAGTCGGAGGTTCTGGTTGCCGCGGAAGAAGACGCCGGTGTCGTCGAGCACGGCGTGCAGGCGCAGCGACCGGACGTGCGAGCGGAGGACCTCCTCGAGTTCCGCGCTCGGGCGGTGCAGTACGCGGCGGCGGAGGTAGACGAGGAATCCGGACAGACCGTGGGCGAGTGAGGCCTGCGCGCACTGCTGGTAGGACGCGGCGGCGTCGATGGACGCGAGGGGATCGGCGAAGAGCTCCTCGCCCGTGACCCGCCGCAGCTCCAGGATCGCCAGGCCGGGCCCGGTCGAGCCGATCCCCAGGTAAGGAAGAGTCCTCCATCCCTCATCGAACTCGAGAGTGTTGTTCCGGGTGATCGCACAGCGCGCCAGATCGGCGTCGACGGCTCGTATCGCGAGCGTGATGTACAAGTCGTCGCCAGTGGCTTCGTGGAGTCGGGCGAACAGGATCGCGGCCGCAGACCATCCGTGCAGGAGGCCGACGGAGGCTCCTCGGACGTCCTCATCGAGCAGCGTGGTGAGATGGTGGGCCGCCTCCGACGGGTCCCCTCCGTCTGCGAGCTCGGCGAGCCCTGCACCGGCCCACCCCGACCACAGCGTCGGACCTGAAGGGGCGGCCGAGGGCCTGCGGTCGAGGACCTCGAGTGTGCGCGCGAGTCCTGCCTGGCGAGCCGCGTAGCGAATTCCCTCGCGTCCGCAGAGACCACGCGACCGCACCTGGGCCACGCGAGCGGCGAGCCAGTGATCGGCGGCCTCGAGGTCGACATCTCCGGATCGTCCTAAGACAGCGACGACTCCAGCCGCGCCGTAGGGGAATCCGGCACGGTGGTCCGCGCTGTCGCGGGCGAGGACAGGGATGTCTCCGGGAACGACCGGCGAGTCGTCCGTCCACTGAAGCACCGATGCGACACCGCGGGCGATCTGGCCGCGCAGCTGGTCGTCCGAGAGGGCGGCGAGTCGACCGACGTCTTCGTCGATCGACCTCTGACCGGAGCCGGGGAGTACGTCGAGGGTGGAGGTCCTGATCGACCGCAGCACGGCGGGCGGAACCGCGAGATCGTCTGCGGCTGCTCGGAGGAGCTGCTCGATCTTCGCGACGTTGCCCTGGTCGGCGATCGTCGCTTGGGGGAAGAGGAGATCGAGTTCGAGGATGCCGAGCGACCACTCGTCCGCTTCCGTCCCCTTCAGGCCTTCCAGGGGCTCGTAGCCGGGCGCTCCCTGGCGACAACGCCACTCCGGATCCATTCGATGCGCGAACTCGAAGTCGAGGAAGCACGGGTGCGTGCCGTTCCGCATGATGACGTTCTTCGGGTGGATGTCGCCGAGCAGCCATCCTGCGCGGTGCACGGAGGCGAGAGCGGCGTCGAGGCGAGCGACGGTCGTGGTCAGCCAGGAGGTGTATGCAGGGTCACCGACGCGCCGCGGTGCTGGTCGGAGCAGCGGAGTCCTCGTCATCCATTCGCGCTTCAGATCGTTCCCCTCGATGTGCTCCATGACCAGGTATCGGTGCTCCCAGGCCGTGAAGGATCCGTAGAAGACGGGTACGCAGTCCAGGGACTGCAGATCGACGAGCACCTCCTCCTCATGAGCCAGGCGAGTCACGGCGTCGACTCCGTCGGCGTCCAACCCGGCGTGCGGGCGCGCCTCCTTGAGGACCACGATCGTCCCGATCGGCACGAATTCGTCGGTCGTCGCTTCAGCGAGATGGACACCACCACCGTTCGAGAAGTGCAGCGCTGAGAGCATCGTGAAGCCGAAGGCGACCTCTTCCTCGTTCTCCGCCCCGACAGTGACGGACTCCGGTAGTGAAGCCCACGGGGGAGGTGTGAACGTCGGCCGCCGGACGTCCTCCACCTCGTTCTCGTCCGGGTCGAGCACCGTCGAGACGAAGCCGCTCTCCGTCTCGGACGGGACGAAGGCGCCGTAACGGAAGTGCACAGGCCCGGACTTCCACCGCCGGTCGGACAGTACGTACGGGCCTCTGAACCCGCGAAGACGGACGTCGAGGTCCTCCAGCGCTCGGGCGAACTCGTCGTCCGAACCGGGATACACGGTGATGAACTTCCCAGCTCCCGCTCGATCGGCGTACTTGCCGTTCTGCATCAGAAGGTGAGAGGTGGTCGAGAGATGCTTGAAAGGCAGTCGGGAGGCGAAGCAGTAGCGTGCAGCAGCGGCGAGGACCTTCTCCGCGTCATCGAGTGTCGACGAGAGGTGGAGCTTCCATCCCTGACGAGGGAGGAGGCAACCGTCCGGCATCCAGTTCCGCCACGGCCGCGACTCCCTCACCTGCCAGTCCTCCGGAGCGAAGGACGCGACGTCGAAGGCGTCGCCATCGATGTCGTCCCCCTCCTCGGCGACCGCGTAGAACGGGTTGCCCGGGCGGCAGTACCGGAGATATTCGAGGTCGAGCGGCATCGCTTCCCTTTCCTGTCCGACTTGTCTCGCGGTGCGGGATGCGGCTCCCGGCGTTGACTTCGAGGCTAAGAAGGTCCGCAGTCGACCACCTCCCGCCGAAGTCACGGATGAGGATGACCGGAGTCACGGTGAGGGCGTGACTGCGGTCACGGGTCGGCATCCCGGAGTCGGAGCTACAGTTGTCGACATGGGCTCAACTCCGGAGACGGCGGCGGAGATCTCCGCGCCGTCAGCGGCAGGACACGAGCGGGTAGCGGTCGCGCCGTCCCTGTCGAGCACCGTGGACAGGACCGTCATCGCACTTCAGGCGATCGCCCTGTGCTGCCTCGTCCTGGCAGGGAT
The DNA here is from genome assembly GCF_002930875.1 of Rathayibacter sp. AY1A5. Classification (NCBI taxonomy): domain Bacteria; kingdom Bacillati; phylum Actinomycetota; class Actinomycetes; order Micrococcales; family Microbacteriaceae; genus Rathayibacter; species Rathayibacter sp. AY1A5. Next base: position 25,317 of record NZ_PSTM01000007.1, read on the forward strand.
CCTGGGCGTCGTGGACTCCGCGCAGAGAGGCACGGGTGCAGCGGTCGCGGTCACATGGCTCGCGCTGGTGCCTGTGATCGCCGGGCTCTGGGCCGTCCGGCCCCGACTGATCCGAGCGGGACACGGGGTCGCCGTGACGACGGTGTCCATCGTCGCGGCGACGCCGGTCGTCGTCTTCGGCCGGCTCGATTTCACGATCCCGGTCCTCCTCCTCGTCGGGGCGTTCGCGGTGGTCGACGTCTCGCTCCGCGCAGGGGCGCACGCGATGATCTGGATCGCCTCCGTCGGACTGGCCCTCCATGTCGGGGGCGCCGTCGGCTCGGGGAGGGCGCTGCTCTCCGGAGTGCTCGACGGTCTGCTCAACGTGGTGCCCGTGGCCGTGCTGATGTGCTTCGGGATCGCCCTGGGACTCTCTCTTCGCGGCTTCGAGAGCGAGCGATCCGCCGACCAGCGTGTGATCAGGCGGTTGCATCGCGCCTCCGAGACGGAGAAGGAGCTGCTGCTGTCGGACGAGCGCGCCCGGAGCGCACGCGAGCTCCACGACGGCCTCGGGTACAAGCTGACCCTCGTCTCGATGAGTCTCGAGCTCGCTGATCGCCTGCGCTCCGCCGATGCCGAGCAGGCGTGGGCCGAGGTCCGCACCGCCCGATCCACGTCGAGCGAGGCTCTCGCGGACATGCGGATGTGGGTACGAGCGCTCAGTCCCTTCCGGGACGCGGGCGCCCGCGGCCTGGCTGCGCTGGAGTTGATCGCGGAGTCCTTCCGCGGCACGGGCGTGACCGTGGATGTGGTCGGCGACGAGGCGTCGGACCGTGTGCTCACCAGCGACGATGAGACCGCGCTCGTCGTCTACCGAGGCGTGCAGGAAGGGCTGACGAACGCTCTGCGGCACGGCGCTGCCCGCAGAGTCCGCATCGATATCGAGACAGACGACGTCCGGCTCGAGCTCTCGCTGCTCAGCGACATCGGCGCGGGAAGGAGCAACGGGATCAGCGACGGCGAGCCTGTGCTGGGGTTCGGGCTGCGCGGCCTCGACGATCGCGCGACGGCTCGCGGAGGTCGGTTGACGGCGCGGCGCATCGGCGACCGGTTCCTCCTGCGCCTCTCGATCCCTCTCGGAGGCGCCGACGGGGAACGGGAGAGCCGCGCCTCGTGACGGAGACGACACCGAGGCGAGTGCTGCTGGTGGAGGACCAGCAGATGATCCGCCGTGGGCTGGTCATGCTCCTCTCGACGGTCGAGGGTGTCGTGGTCTCGGCCCAGGCCGAGAACGGACAGGCTGCTCTGCACATTCTGCGCACGACGGAGGTGGACGTCGTCGTCACCGACGCGCGGATGCCGGTCATGGGCGGCGTGGAGCTCGCCGCCGAGTGTGCGCAGCTCCATCCGCGTCTGCCCGTCCTCCTTCTGACGACCTTCGACGACGACGCGCTCGTGCAGGCGGCCCTCTCGGCCGGCGCTTCCGGATTCCTCCTGAAGGACACCTCGGTGGAGGGTCTCGTCGTGGCCCTCGACGCGGTGATCGCCGGCGGGATGGTGATCGATCCGCGCGTCGCCCGGCCGGCCGTCCAGCCGGGTCGCACCGGCGAGAGCCCGCTGACGCTGCTCACGCGGAGCGAGCGGGTGGTCGCCGAGCTGGTGGCCGAAGGGCGGACCAACAGGGAGATCGCGGCCGCCCTCGTGCTCGCCGAGGGCACCGTGAAGAACCACGTCTCGGCGCTGCTGCGCAAGCTCGGCCTCCGCGACCGCACCGCCCTCGCGCTCACGCTCTACAAAGGCTTCCGCCCCGACGGCGCCTGAAGGCGCTGGTCGGATTGCGGCCCAGGCGCGGCCGTCCTCGGGCGCCCGGCCCGCCGCCTATCCTTGAGGGCGATGTCGAACTCCCGCGCCGAGGCCGCCTACCTGCGCTCCCTCGGCGCCTTCCGGACGCCGACACTCGATCTCCTCCACGGCCGCTACGCGCCGTTCGTCGTCGCCGCTCTGTCGCTCGTGTTCACGGTCGACCGGCAGGCCGTGGCGGTCGCCGACGCGCACGCCGAGGTGGGGGAGCTGCTCGAAGAGCTCCGCTCGGCCGGGTACGACGAGGGCGAGCGCGCTCTGCCGAGCGGCACGGCGCGCGAGGTGTGCCGCTACTGGGTCCGCGTCGGCTGGCTCGTGCCGCAGATCGAGGGCGAGGCCGAGGTCTACCGGCTGAGCGCCCACGCCGTGAGCGCCCTCGAGATCACCGGGCGCACCGGAGGCGGACGCACGCGCGTCTCGAACTCGCGGGTGCGCACTCTGCTGGAGGCGGTCGAGCGGCTGGCCGCGGACGTCGAGCCCGACCCGGAGGCCCGGCTCTCGCGGCTCCGCGAGGAGCGGGCGCGCCTGGACGCCGAGATCGCCGCACTCGAGGAGGGCGCCGGTCTCGAGCCGGCCGACGACGAGCAGCTCCTGGAGGAGGCCGAGAACGTGGTGCACCTCGCCCGCGAGCTGCCGGCCGACTTCGCGCGGGTGGCGGAGTCGATCAAGGCGATGCAGCGCGACGTGGTCGCGGACCTGCGCCGCGACGTCCGTCCGACCGGCGAGGTGCTGCGGGAGTACCTCGAGCGCGGGCAGCACGTGATGCAGGCCACCAGCGAGGGCCGTGCGTTCGCCGGAGCCCTCCGCCTCCTGGGCGACCCCGAGCGGATCGATGCGCTCGCCGATCAGCTGCACACCGTGCTCGTGCAGCCGTTCTCCCGCCTGATGGACCCGGCCCAGCGCGGGGAGCTGGCCGCGATCGGCCGCCGGGTGGAGCTGGGCGTGCAGGAGGTCCTGACCGCGCAGCGTCGCGCGTCCCACGTCATCACGGGCCAGGTCCGCACCCACGATCCCGCTCGCGACCGCCAGGTGGACGAGCTGCTGCGCGACGTGATGGCGGGGCTCCAGGAGTGGACGGGCGGGATCTCGCCGGACGCGGCGGTCGCGCCGCTGCGGCACCTGCCCGTCGCCGGAATCGGCCACCTGCGCCAGACCCTGGGCGACGTGCGCCCGGCCGGCGGGCCGCCGCCCCTGGCCGGAGACGACGGCGACGCCGAGTTCGTCGGCGACGACAGCCGGGCCTGGGGCGGTCCCCGCTACGCGGAGCTGGAGGCCTACGTGGCGGAGCTCGGCGACGAGTTCGATCTGGCGGACGCGTTCAGCGCGGCTCCGGAGGACACTCGACGGCCCGTCGACCTGCTCGGGCTGCTCGAGATCGCGCACCGGACGGGCCTCGTCGACCGCGAGGGCTACTCCGTCGTGAGCACGCGCCGACCCGACGGGACCGTGCGCCGCTTCGCCTTCGGATCCGTGACCGCCCGCACCGAGGAGGAGACCGACGATGAGTGACACCCTGGCGACCGACGGGCCCGCCGCCGATCCGTTCATCGCGCCCGTGTCGATGGAGGAGGATCCCGACGAGCTCTTCCCCGGCGACCGCGGCGTCCTCGACACCGAGGTGCGCCGGGTGCTCGTGCACGTGCTGCAGCGACGCTTCCTCCTGGCCGACCGCCACCGCGAGCAGTGGGCCGTGCTCCAGGAGCACCGGCAGCTGATCGAGTCGCGGCTGAACGACCTGTTCGTGCGGCTCGTCGTCGACCACGAGCGCGGGGTCGCCTACAAGCAGCAGGTGCGCTCCGACGAGGTGGAGATGCCGGTGCTGCTGCGCGACCTCCCCTACACCCGCGCCGAGACGCTGGTGCTGGTGCACCTGCGCACGGTCCATCAGCGGGAGTCGGCGACCGGCGAGGCGTCGGCGCGCGTGGACGTCGAGGAGGTCGAGCAGACGGTGCTCAGCTACTTCGCCGACGCCGAGCGCGACACCGCCCGCCGGCAGCGCATGGTCCGCAAGGCGCTGGAGCGGCTCGGGCGCGACGGCATCGTCGACGAGGAGTCCGCAGGGCGGTACAGGATCAGCCCGATCGTGGAGATCGTGCTGAGCGCGCCGAAGCTGCGGGAGCTGAGCGACTGGCTGCGCGGGCGGGCGGGCGAAGACGCTTCCTCGGTGGTCGCAGAAGCGGCGGTCGCCGAGGAGCCCGGCTCGGACGATCCGGAGCAGGCGGACGACGACGCGCTCGAGGACGACGGCCTCGACGAGGACGCGGACCCGCCCACGGACGGCGTCCTGCCCGGGACCGATGTCGCGGACGACGAGCCGGCCGACGACGAGCCGCTGGACGACGAGCCGACCGACGACGACACCCCCGACCCGGAGGACGACCCCCGATGACGATGCTCGACACCCTCTTCGGCCTGATCCCCGCCGCCTCCCGCGGTCAGCAGTGGCTCGCCGAGGACCTGCAGCTGGTCAACTGGGGCGGCTACGACGGCGCGCACCGGGTCCGCTTCTCGCCGGGGGCCACACTGCTCTGCGGCGGCTCCGGCTCCGGCAAGTCCACGCTGATGGACGCCTACATCGCCCTGATGATGCCGCACACCACGCCGTTCAACGGCGCCTCGAACGGCGGAGTGACGGGCCGTCCGCGCGGCGAGGACCAGCGCAACATCCTCTCCTACGCGCGCGGCAAGCTCGACGAGTCGCGCACGGACGAGGGCACGACCATGCGCGTCCTGCGCGGCGACGGAGTCGACACCTGGACCGCCGTCGCGATGACCTGGGTCGACCACGACGGCTCTCGCTTCAGCGCGGTCCGCGCCTGGTATGTCCCGGCCGGCTCCCGGGTGCTCGAGGAGACCGTGCGGATCCGCGCGAGCGCCGAGGGCCCGGTCGACCTCGCCGCGCTCGACCGGGCGGCGGCGCACCGCTTCTCCGACGCGTCGCTGCGCGCGGCGGGGCTGGATCCGCTCGGCACCGACCGCGAGTTCTCGGCGCGTCTGCACGCGGTGCTCGGCATCGGAGCGGCGGGAGCCGGATCGAAGGCGATGAGCCTGCTCGCCCGCATCCAGGCCGGTCAGCAGATCACGACCGTCGACGACCTCTACAAGCGGCTCGTGCTCGAGGAGCCCGAGACCCTGGCCTCCGCCGACGCGGTCGTCGCCCACTTCGACGAGCTCGAGAGCACGCGGCAGCGGATGCTCACCGCGCGCCAGCAGGTCGCGGCACTCGAGCCGTTGCGGGGTTTGCGCCTGCGCATCGCCGCGTCCGCGGAGCGCGTGCGCCTCATCGACGCGCTCGGGGAGTTCGATGCCCCGGTGTCGCCGGCGGCCCTGTGGCGCGCTGAGCAGCGCCTCGGCCTGCTGCGCGACGTCGAGGTCGAGCTGCGCGAGCGCACCCGCGCCGTCGACGCCGTGCTCCGCGAGAAGCGGGCGCTCGCCGAGGCGGCGGAGTCGGAGCGGGACGGGCTCGCTGAGGTGCTGCGGGCCTCCGGCGGCGACCGCCTCGAGACGGCCCAGCGCGAGCTCCGCGAGGTGGAGCGGCGGCTGGGAGCGGCGCGCGAGAACCGCGCCCGGCTCGAGGAGGACCTGCGCGCTCTCGGCGAGCCGGAGACCACCCGCGAGCGGTTCGAGGCGGTGCTCGCCCGGGCGGCGAGCGCGGCCGACGCCAAGCGCAGCACCCGTGCGGCCTGGTCGGACGCGGTCGCCGAGCGGAAGGCCGCGGCGCGCGAGCTCGCCGAGCTCGAGGCGGAGCAGCGCTCGGCCTCGGACCGTCGGGACAGCATCCCCCGGCCTCTGCACGAGGCGCGCGAGCGGATCGCGGAGGCAGCCGGCCTCACCGCCGACGACCTGCCCTTCGTCGGCGAGCTGGTCGAGGTGCGTGCCGAGTTCGAGCCCTGGCGCGAGGCGTTCACGCTCGCCCTCGGCGGCTTCGCGACGACGCTGATGATCGACTCCGCCCACCTCGACCGCTTCCGCCGCGCCATCGACTCCCTCCGGCTCCCGGTCCGGCTCCGCTACGAGGGCGTGGAGACCGGGCTCGAGGAGGTGCGGGGCCTCGACCCGCAGACGCTGCCCGGGCGCCTCGACTACCGCGCCACCGCCTTCACCGGCTGGCTGCAGGACCGGCTCGAGGACCGCTTCGGCTACGTGTGCGTCGACAGCGCTGCGGAGCTCGGGCGCCACCGGCTCGCCCTGACCCTCACCGGTCAGCTCTCGCAGGGGCAGCGCGGTGCGCACGGCGGCCACGGCGCCGCGAACGTCCTCGGCTTCTCCAACACCGGTCGTCTCCGCGAGCTGAACGCCCTGGTCGAGGCGGCCCGGGCCCGCAGCGCGGCGGCCGTCTCGGCGGCGTCGGCGGCGGAGGAGGCCCTCGATGCGCTCGACGACCGGATGACGCGCCACGCCCGCCTCGCGCTGGTGAGCTGGGAGACGGTCGACGTCGAGTCGCTGCTCGCCGAGCAGGAGCGCTGGGAGGCGGTCGGCGCCGAGGCGGCGGAGGCGAACCCCGAGCTCGCCGGGCTGCAGGAGCAGATCGACGGGCTGCGCGGCCGCCTCGAGCGCCTCCGCCAGGAAATCGCGCGCGCCGGTGTGGAGCGCGAGCGGATCGAGGCGGAGTGGGCCGTCGTGGTCGACGACGTCGACGCGAGCCAGGCGGTTCTCGATGCGGCGGAGCAGGCAGGACGCGAGCTCGACGACGACCAGCGCGCCTTCCTCGACGCCCGGTTCACGCTGACCGAGGCCGCGGCGTCCGGCAGCGCCTCGGACGTCCTGGTCCGCTTCGACGCAGCGCTCGCCACGGCAGCGCAGCGACTGGCGGAGGACCGCCGCTCCGCGGCCGAGGCGCACGAGCAGCAGCGCGAGAGCGCCGGCCGGATCATGGCCGGCTTCCTCGACCGCTGGCCGAACCCCAACCTGCTCGCGGACCCCGAGGCGTCCGCGGGCGACTTCGAGCGGCTGCTCGACGCCCTCGAGACCAGCGGCCTGCACCGGCTCGAGACCGAGTGGCGCGACAGCCTGCTCACGCTCTCCGGCAACGACCTCACGAGCTTCGACTCCACGCTCGGCCGCTCGCTGCGGGAGATCCGCGAGCGGATCGAGCCGATCAACGTGATCCTGCAGGATCTGCCGTTCTACGACGACGGCCACCGCCTGCAGATCACGACGCGCGAGAACCAGTCGGAGGTGCGCCGTCGCTTCCGCCGCGAGCTCCGCGAGGTGCGCGCGCAGATCCAGGCCGTGTCCGCGGAGGAGGAGCGCGAGCAGGTCTACCGGCGGATGTCCCGGCTCATCCAGCGGCTGCGGCGCACCGCGCCCGACTTCGGCGACCTCGTCGACGTCCGCAACCACGTCCGGGTCAGCGCCGAGCGCGTGGACGCCGTCACCCGAGCGCACGTGGCGCTGTACGACCACATCGGCGAGAAGTCCGGCGGGGAGTCGCAGGAGCTGATCGCCTTCATCGTCGGAGCGGCGCTGCGCTATCAGCTCGGCGACGCGGGAGCAGACCGCCCCCGGTACGCCCCGGTCTTCATGGACGAGGCGCTGATCAAGGCCGACGCCCACTTCACCAAGCGGGCGATCGGTGCGTGGCGCGGTCTCGGCTTCCAGCTCGTGATCGGCGCCCCGAACGACAAGTACAGCGCGATCGAGCCGCACGTCGAGGTGGAGTACGACATCCTCAAGGACACGCGCGGACGCTCCTGGGCCAGGCCGAAGGTGGGCCTGGCCCCCTAGGGCTGCGTGCCGATCTTCGCGTGGCTGCGCGAGTAGGCGAAGTAGATCGCGAAGCCCACGGCCAGCCAGATCAGGAAGCGCAGCCAGGTCTCGATCGAGAGGTTGAGCATCAGGTAGGTGCAGATCAGGGCCGAGAGCAGCGGGAGCCACGGGTTCAGCGGGACCCGGAAGCCGCGCTTCAGGTCGGGCCGCTTGCGGCGCAGCACCACGACGCCGACCGAGACCAGCACGAACGCCGAGAGCGTGCCGATGTTGACCATCTCCTCGAGCACGCCGATCGGAGTGAGCCCGGCGAGCAGCGCGACGACGATGGTCACGACCACGGAGGTGAACCACGGCGTGCGCAGGCGCGGGTGGACGGTGGCCAGGCGCCGGGGGAGGAGCCCGTCGCGCGCCATCGCGAAGATGATGCGCGTCGCTCCGATCAGCAGCGTCAGCACGACGGTGGTCAGACCGGCGACGGCGCCGGCCGAGATGACCGTCGCCATCCAGGTCTGCCCGTGGTAGGCGAACGCATTGGCGAGCGCGGCCGACGGGTCGAGCTCGCGGTAGGGGACCATGCCGGTCACGACGAGGGCGACGGCGCAGTAGAGGACCGTGCAGATGATCAGCGAGGCGATGATGCCGATGGGCAGGTCGCGCTGGGGGCGGCGGGTCTCCTCCGCGGTCGTCGCGACGACGTCGAACCCGATGTAGGCGAAGAACACCAGGGAGGCGCCGGCGATGATGCCGCCGACGCCGAACGTGGCCGGCTCGATGCCCGAGAGGAACTGGAGCAGCGGCTGGGTCAGACCGGACGCGGACGGCGAGGGCTCGGCGGCGGGGACGAACGGGGTGTAGTTGGCGGTGTTCACGAACTGCAGGCCCGCGATGATGACGAACAGGACGATGAACAGCTTGATCGCGACGAGCACCAGGTTGACGCGCAGCGATTCCTTGATCCCGAAGGTCATCAGCGCGCCGAGCGCGAGGACGAGCAGGATCGCCGGCACGTCGACCACGCCGCCGTAGGTGAGCGCCGGCGGGAGAGTCACTCCCAGCTGCTGCAGCAGCGACCCGAGGTACGCGCTCCACCCCTGCGCGACCACGCTCGCTCCGAGGAACAGCTCGAGGATCAGGTCCCAGCCGATGATCCAGGCGAAGAGCTCGCCGAGGGAGGCGTAGGAGAAGGTGTAGGCGGAGCCCGACACCGGGACCGTGGAGGCGAACTCGGCGTAGCACATGGCCGCGAGGGCGCAGGCGAAGGCGGCGACGACGAAGCTCAGGACGATCGCCGGTCCGGCGATGTCGTGGGCGGCGCGGCCGGTGAGGGTGAAGATGCCGGCGCCGATGACGACTCCGACGCCGAAGACCGTGAGATCGAGCGCGGTCAGCGACTTCTTGAGCTTGTACTCGGGCTCATCGGTGTCGGCGATCGACTGCTCGACGGACTTGGTGCGGAGGAGGCTCACGGTGGTTCTCTCTGTGGGCTGCGGGGTGGAGGCGCGAGGGCCACTGGGGAGGATAGCGGTGCGGGCGCCTCTGCCGCGCCGGGCGTCGCGCGAGTACGCTTCCCGGCCATGAGCAGGATCTTCTCCGTGGCGTTCGCCGACGTGCACCCCCTCTACGTGGCGAAGGCGGAGCGCAAGGGCCGGACGAGGGAGGAGGTCGACGAGGCGGTCCGCTGGCTCACCGGCTTCTCGGACGAGGAGCTGGCCCGGCACCTCGAGAGCAGGACGACCTTCGAGGAGTTCTTCGCGGAGGCGCGCCTGCCTCCGCAGGCCTCGGCGATCACGGGAGTGATCTGCGGCGTGCGAGTCGAGACGATCGAGGATCCGCTGATGCAGCGCATCCGGTACCTCGACAAGCTGATCGACGAGATCGCGAAGGGACGGCCGATGGCGAAGGTGCTGCGGGCTCCCGCGGCCGGCTGAGCCGCCGGCCCCGGACGCTCCTCCACAGGCGCCGGTCCGCCCCGGTTCTCCCCGGTCCGAGCCTGCGGGATCCTGCACCGCCGGCGACGCGAGCAGGGTGTCGGACATGACATCCACACAGCGAACCCCTGCTCCTCCGTCCCGCCGCCGCGATCCCGAAGTCCTGCGGGCGAGCGCGATCCAGGACCTCCTGGCGGCCGTCCCCTCCATCATCGGCATCCGTCCGGAGGAATCCGTCGTAGTGGTGCCGTTCCTCGGCACGCGCGCCGGGGGAGGCTTCCGGATCCCGCTCCCGGAGACGCTGCGCGGGATGGAGGCGGAGGCGCTGGCGGGCGGCTGCGCGGCCATGATGGAGACGATGCCGCGGGCCACCGGTGTGCTGGTGGTGGTCTGCACCCGTGCGGGCTACGCCGAGGAGCGGGGGATCCCGCATCTCGACCTCGGCCACGCGGTGCTCCGGCGCCTGGAGCGCACGCGCCTGGACATCATCGCCGTGGCCTGCATCGCCGCCGACGGATGGGGGCGCTACACGGACGCCGAGGAGTGCCGCAGGCCACGTCCGCTCCTCGAGATCGAGCGGAGCGAGACCGGCGTCCTCGCCCGAGCGGTGGCCGATGAGCCTCTGGACATCGACGCGCTCTCCGTGCTGCCGCCGGTCGTCGAGGAGGATCGCGCGCTCGTCGCGGAGGTGCTCCGCCGGCCGCCCCTGGTCGGCGACACGGAACGGCTCGTCGAGCGCTGGCTCAGCGGACCGCGGGACGTCCGCCGCGAAGGACTGATCGTGCGGACCCTGCAGTCGCCGCCCCTCCGAGACCGGGTGACCGTGCAGATCGCGCGGAGCCCGCAGGCGGGAGTGGGAGTGCCGCCCGGCGCGGTGGGCGAGGCCCGCGCCGGAACGGACGACGACCACGACCTCGAGCTGTCGGCACTGCTGCTCGGCAGCGGGCGCGCTCCGGAGCGCGCCCGTCTGGCGCGGGCGACCGGGCTCCTCGCCCGTGCCGCCGCGCTGGCGCCGGAGGAGGCGCGCTCCTCCGTGCTCACCGTTCTCGCGTGGTGCTGGTGGGCGAGGGGAGTCTCGAGCCTCGCCGGGCTCCACCTCGACGAGGCGCTGCGGCTCGACCCCGACGACTCGATGGCCCGGCTCTACGCCTCGCTGTTCGCGGCCCGCCCCCTGCCGGACTGGGTGCTCGCGGCCGCTGCCGAGGCCCTCGATGCCGCGAGCGCCTGAGGTCGGGCGCCGGTCGGTGCGCTCGCCCCGGAGACGGATGCTCTTGCGCGGGGGAGGGGACGGCCCTAATGTGCAACCACATGGTTGTACGAATGGACGCCGACATCGACCTGCTCTTCCGGGCGCTGGCCGACAGCACCCGCCGCGACATCGTCGCCCGGGTGCTGGTCGGCGAGCAGTCCGTCTCCGCACTCGCGGCGCGCTACGAGATGTCGTTCGCGGCGGTGCAGAAGCACGTGGCCGTCCTCGAGCGGGCGGCACTCGTCCGCAAGCGGAGGAGGGGGCGGGAGCAGCTGGTGCAGGGCGAGGTCGCCGCAGTGCGGCGGGCGTCGCGCCTGCTCGACGCCTACGAGCAGCTGTGGGCGGGGAGGATCGACCGCATGTCGGACCTCCTCGACGAGGAGTGACACCCGCGAGCCGACCGGCGCGCGGGATCTGCTGGGGGGAGAGGCGCGATGAGCGTGCTGCAGTCCGTGAAGGACATCGAGGAACTGACCCTGACCGTGACCGCCGAGTTCGACGCGGGGATCGAGCGCGTCTGGCTCCTCTGGACGGATCCGCGCCTTCTCGAGCGCTGGTGGGGGCCGCCGACCTGGCCGGCGACCTTCGAGCGGCACGAGCCGGTCGAGGGCGGACGGAGCGCCTACGTCATGACGGGACCGGACGGCGAGCAGGCGCGCGGCTGGTGGCGCGTGACCCGGGTGGAGGAGCCGACGCGGTTCGAGTTCGAGGACGGCTTCGCCGACGAGCGCGGCGACCCGGTCGACGCGCTGGGGATCACCCGGGCCACGGTCACCCTCGACGAGATCGAGCCGGGGCGCACGCGGATGGTCCTCAGCAGCCGTTTCGAGTCGGTCGAGCAGCTCGAGCAGATGGTCCAGATGGGCATGGAGGAGGGACTCCGCCAGGCGATGGGGCAGATCGACGCGATCCTGCTCGAGGACTGAGTCGGCGCCCATGGAGGTTCGGCGCTCGCCGCGCCGAGCCTCCGCGCTACTGCTCGGGGTCGGTGAGGGCGGCGGCGTAGGCGCGGACGGAGCGCTGGTACCGGGGGAGCCCCGGAGCCAGCGCCTCCAGCGCGATCCGCAGGGCCTCGTCGACGCGCCCGGCGCTGTGCAGGGCGAGCGCGAGGAACACCTCCCGCGCGGAGCCCACCGCGGGGTGCGCGGCGGCGCCGGCGAGGAGGTCGATCGCCTCATCGGTGCGGCCGAGGTTCCGGAGTGTCGAGGCGTACTGGATCGTCAACCGCGCCCGCCGCTCGTCATCCAGGCCGGCGGCGAGGGCGCGCTCGTACTCGACCGCCGCCTCCGCCTCGTGTCCCGCGCTGTCGAGGGCGCCGCCCAGCTCGAAAGCGGCGACTCCGTCGTGTCCCGGGTAGCGGGCTGCGAGGACGCGCATCCGCTCGACGACGCCGTCCGGGTCGTCCTGAGCGTCGAGGCGCTCGACCGCCGCGAGCCAGAGGGCGAGCGCGTCGGTCTCGGGGCGGTCGGGGTCGGAGGCGCGTGTCTCGATCACGCCTCCGACGCTACCGCGCCCGCACAGTGCGGGGAGCGGGGCTACGAGGCGGTCGAGTCGGCGCCGTCGTCGTCCGACCCGCCGTCGTCGGAGCCGGAGGTGCCCGCTCCGACCGGCGCGGCGCGTCGGCCGGCCTCGATCAGGGCGGTCGACGCAGCCACTCCGCCAATCAGGGCGAACAGCGCCCAGCCGGCTCCCCACTTGCGCTTGCCGATCAGGGCGTCGAACGAGAGCGCGCCGGGGCCGTCCGCGACGATCGCGGCCGTCGCCGCGACGAGGACGGCGTTGTACTCCCACCCGCCGCCCGCGTTCCACAGGCCGTTGCTCCAGTGCACCTTGCGCACGGCGGTGACCATCGTGGCGACGAGTCCGGCGGCGGCGAGCGGAGTCGCGGCGCCGAGGGCGAGAGCGGCGCCTCCGGCCGTCTCGGTCGCCGCTGCGGCGACGGCGTTGCGCCGGGCCGGGTGCATCTCCAGGCTCGACATCATCTGCTCGGTGCCGTCGAGGCCGGGGCCGTCGAACGAGCCCCGCAGCTTCTGCAGACCGTGTCCGACGAAGAGCCCGCCGACGGCGAGACGGAGAACGAGTGAGCCGACCTTCATGGTGACCTCCGGGGTGGGGTGGGGACGTGTAGTGCGAGGGTCCCGGCTGCGCCGCGCCCGGTCAAGGGGTCGCGCCCGGTGAGCGAGCCGCGCGGGAGGCGTGCGCGCTCGGGGAGGGCTCAGAGCAGCGCGTAGGCGGAGGCATCCATCATCACGGTGCCGTCGGTGCACACCTGGAGCTCGGCCGGGGCGCGGACCGCGCCGTCCGGGGCGTCGAGGACCTCGGCGACGAGGAACGCGGAGGTCCCGACCGTGCAGCCGTAGGCGCCGGGGGAGTGCCAGGCGACCCGGACGTCCGCCCGGGCGCCCGGGACGAGGATCACGGGAGCGTCGGGGTTCGGGCCGGACGCGTCGGCGACCGCGCTGATCCGGTTCCCGTCGGCGTCGGTCGCGTAGACGCCGGGGATGCCCGCGAGAGCGCAGTCGGAGGAGGAGGTGCTGGTGAGCACGAGGTCGAAGGCGCTGTTCCCGGCACCCGACGCGTCGGGGTCGGGGCGGTACTCCATCGTCAGGTCGGAGCCCGTGCAGCGCGCCGCCGCCGGATCCGCGTCGGGAGAACCGGTCGACGAGGGCTCGGGGGTCGCCGTGACCGTCACGGTCACGGTGGGAGTCGGCGTCGCAGCGGGAGTCGGCGAAGACGTCGGGGTCGCCGTCGCGGTCGGCGTCGGGAGCGGCGTCCGCGCGGACGGGGCTCCGCCGCTGCCCGCGCAGCCGGAGAGGACGAGGACGAGTGCTGCTGCTGCCAGCGCGGAGGCGCCGGTCCGGTGCGAGAACGTGCTCATGTCCGCAGTCTGCCACCGCCCGGACCGAACGGCCCCGCGGATCCGCGAGCATGCTCGGAGATCCCGGACAGGGAGGCGGAGGACGGGTGCGGCGGGCGTCCGGAGGTGCCCCCTCCTCGCGCCCGCCGCACGGGGTCGGCGCTAGACGCGGACGACCATCTTCCCGGTGTTGCCGCCGCGCATCATCGAGAGGAACGCGTCCACGGCGTGGTCGATGCCGTCGACGACGGTCTCGTCGTAGGCGATCTCTCCGTCGGCGAACCAGCCGGCCATCAGCCGGTTGAACTCCGGCGCGTGGTCGAGGTAGCCGGACAGCGTGAAGCCGCGCAGCGTGAGACCGCGGGTGATGATGTTCGCCATGTTGTCGGGGCCGGGCGTCTTCTCGGTGCTGTTGTAGCCGGCGATCGCTCCGCAGAGCGCCGCGCGGCCGCCGTCGCGGAAGGCGTCGAGGGCCGCCTCGAGGTGGTCGCCGCCGACGTTGTCGAAGTACACGTCGATCCCGTCGGGCGCGGCCTCGGCCAGCTGCTCGCGGACCGGGCCGGAGTGGTAGTCGAAGGCGGCGTCGTAGCCGTACTTCTCGGTCAGCAGGGCGACCTTCTCGGCCGAACCCGCGGATCCGACGACCCGCTCGGCTCCGAGGAGGCGCGCGATCTGGCCGGCGGCCGAGCCGACGGCTCCCGCGGCGCCCGAGACGAAGACGGTGTCGCCCTCCTTCATGCCCGCGATGGCGGTGAGCCCGACGTAGGCGGTGAGTCCGGTCATCCCGAGGATGCCGAGGCGGAGCGAGAGCGGCACTCCGGGGATCTCGGGGACGACGCGGAACTGCGACGACTCGGCCTGCACGACGTCGCGCCAGCCGAGCTGGTGCAGGACCGCGCTGCCGACGGGGAACGCGGGGTCGTCGGAGACGGTCACCCGGCCGACGGCACCGCCGGTCATGGTCTCGCCGAGGGCGAAGGGCGGGGTGTAGCTCTTCACGTCGTTCATGCGGCCGCGCATGTAGGGGTCGACCGAGAGGAAGGCGTTCTCGACGCGGATCTCGCCCGCGGCCGGGTCGCCGTACTCGACGGTCGCGGTCCGGAAGTCCTCGGCGACGGGCCAGCCGTCGGGGCGGCGGACGAGCTGGATCTGGGTGCTGGTGACGGTGCTCATAGGACCTTTCGTGGTGGTGGAGCGGAGGGGATCAGAGTGAGAGGCCGACGGCGAGCGCGATCACCGCGAGCAGACCCGGGGTCATCTGGGTCAGCGCGGCGCGGCGCTTGGTCGGAGCGGAGAGGAGCAGGACGAGTGCTGCGGCGACCATTGATCCGGCGCCGGCGAAGACGAGGGCCGCGCCGACGGCGGTGGCGCCGATCGCGACGGCGACGATGCCCGCCACGGTGACGACGGCGAGGAAGAGGTTGTAGAAGCCCTGGTTGTAGGCCATCTCCTTCGTCGCCTCCGCCTCGCCGGCGGTCGTGCCGAACGTCGTTCGGGCGCGCGAGGTCGTCCAGAGGACCGACTCGAGCACGAAGATGTAAACGTGCAGCGCCGCGGCGAGAGCGGCGAGCACCAGTCCGAGAACGATCACGGCGGGCCTCCAGGCGATGGTCGTGATGCGGAGGGCTCCGCACCGATTGTGTAACGACCAGTCCACAATATACTGGAGCGAGCGGTCCGCGCCAGTGCGGCGCCGCAGCTGTCACCCCTCAGGAGGAGCACCGTGGGTCGCACGCAGGGCTTCGACACCGAGCAGGTCGTCCGCGCCGCCCGCGCCGTCTTCTGGGAGAGCGGCTTCGAGGAGGCGTCGCTCCCGGACCTGGAGTCCGCGACCGGACTGCGCCGCTCCAGCCTCTACCACGCCTTCGGCAGCAAGCGCGGGCTCTTCGACGCTGCCGTGCAGAGCTACCTCGACGAGGTGGTGCGGCCCCGGCTCGCCCCGCTCGTCGATCCGCGAGGGGCGTCGCCGACGGCGCTCGAGGAGTACTTCGCCGGGCTGCGGGCGGCGCTCGCCGACTCCCGCACGCTCTCCGCGAGGAGCGGCTGCCTGCTGCTCAACGCCGCGGGCGCGCCGATCGCGCGCGACGACGCCGTGCGCGAGGTGATCGCCGACTACCGGGCCGAGCTGCTGGGCGCACTGCGCGCCGGAGCGCTCGCCCGCTGGCCCGACGCGCAGGCGTGGGCGTCGGCTCAGGCGGACGTCCTCGTGTCGCTCCTGGTGGCCGCGCTCGTGCTGGCCCGCGTCGATCCGGCGCAGTCGCTCGCCACCGTGGACGCCGCGCTCGCGCTCGTCCGATCCTCCGTGCCCTGACGGCCGTCGCGACGAACGCCGGAGCACCGCTCTCGCGCCGGGCCCGCCCTCGCAGCCGGCGCGCCGGGTCGGTCCGCACAGCACGACGCCCCCGTGCGCCTCGCGTCCCCGTGGGACGGATGCGCGCGGGGGCGTCGGGCGGGCGGGTTCAGTCGGTTCCGGCGTCGAACGCCGCACCCTCCGAGGCCAGGTCGGTGGCGCGTCCGAGCGCATCGGCCGCTGCGGACCCGCCGCCCTCGGTGATCGCGTCGGCCTCGCCGATCTCGAGCTCGCCGACGAGCTCGGCGGTCGGACCGCCGACGAGGCCGGCGGCCGCGTACTGCTCGAGCCGCGAGCGGGAGTCGGCGATGTCGAGATTGCGCATCGTGAGCTGCCCGATGCGGTCCTCGGGGCCGAAGGCGGCGTCGCCGACCCGCTCCATCGAGAGCTTGTCCGGGTGGTAGCTCAGCGCGGGGCCGGTCGTGTCGAGGATCGTGTAGTCGTCGCCGCGGCGCAGACGCAGGGTGACCTCCCCGGAGACGGCCGAGCCGACCCAGCGCTGGATGGACTCGCGCAGCATCAGCGACTGCGGGTCGAGCCAGCGGCCCTCGTACATCAGGCGGCCGAGACGGCGGCCCTCCGAGTGGTACTGGGCGACGGTGTCCTCGTTGTGGATCGCGTTCAGCAGGCGCTCGTAGGCGATGTGCAGCAGCGCCATGCCGGGGGCCTCGTAGATGCCGCGGCTCTTGGCCTCGATGATCCGGTTCTCGATCTGGTCCGAGACGCCGAGCCCGTGGCGTCCGCCGATCGCGTTCGCCTCGAGCACGAGCGCGACGGCGTCCGAGAACTCGACGCCGTTCAGCGCGACGGGGCGGCCGGCCTCGAAGCGCACCGAGACGACCTCGGAGGCGATCTCGACCTCGTCGCGCCACGACGCGACCCCCATGATCGGCTCGACGAGCTCAAGGCCGCTGGAGAGCTCCTCGAGGCGCTTGGCCTCGTGGGTGGCGCCCCAGATGTTGGCGTCGGTCGAGTAGGCCTTCTCGGTGGCGTCGCGGTAGGGGAAGCCGCGGGCGACCAGCCACTCCGACATCTCGGTGCGGCCGCCGAGCTCGTTGACGAACTGCACGTCGAGCCAGGGCTTGTAGATGCGCAGGCGGGGGTTGGCGAGCAGGCCGTAGCGGTAGAACCGCTCGATGTCGTTGCCCTTGTAGGTCGAGCCGTCGCCCCAGATGTCGACGCCGTCCTCGCGCATGGCGCGGACGAGGAGGGTGCCGGTCACGGCGCGGCCGAGGGGGGTGGTGTTGAAGTAGGTCTTGCCGCCGGAGCGGATGTGGAAAGCGCCGCACTGCAGGGCGACGAGCCCCTCCTCGACCAGCGCGCTCTTCGCGTCGACGAGGCGCGAGATCTCGGCGCCGTACTGGGCCGCGCGGGACGGGACGCTCTCGATGTCGGGCTCGTCGTACTGGCCGATGTCGGCCGTGTACGTGCAGGGCACCGCGCCCTTCTCGCGCATCCAGGCGACGGCGACGGATGTGTCGAGGCCTCCCGAGAATGCGATTCCGACACGCTCGCCCACGGGCAGACTGCTCAACACTTTCGACATGCCTCCGATTTTAGGAGGAACGGGGACCTCCTCCGTGCCGCGGGAGGTCCGAGCCGCCTCCCGGGGCGCCCGCGCGGGGTGCGCTCCGGCCGTGGGAGCACGTCCTCCGTCGATCCGCGTCGATCGCCGCCGCCCCCGACCGGGGCGCGCGAGCCGGCCGGAGGCTCCGTGGTCCGGAGGCGGCGCCCGCGCAGCCGGCGCGGATCGCCCGCTCCGGCTGAGTGGTTCCGCGCGGCCCGGATGGACGGCCGTAGCGAGCGCGTGCCAGGCTCCGCTCGACCCCGGCTTCCGCCGCCGCCGCCGCCGCCTCCGAAAGGGCTCTCCGTGCCACGACCTCCTCATCGCCTCGCGGCGATGGCCCTCGCCTGCCTGCTCGCCGCGGGCGGTTCCGCCGCTCTGGCGCCGTCCGCCCTCGCGACGCAGGCCGTCGCCGAGACTCCGACCGCCTTCGTCCCGGGGGAGACTCCGCCCGCGAAGGCGCGCGGATCGCAGACCTACACGAACGCTCTCCTCGGCGGCGACTCGCTCGACGCGGGGGAGCGCATCTTCTCGAACGGAGACTCCGCGAGCTTCGAGATGCAGGCGGACGGCAACGCCGTGATCTACGACGCCGGGCGCCGCCCCGTCTGGAGCACCAGGACCCAGGGCACCGGAGCGACCACGGTGCGGATGCAGGAGGACGGCAACCTCGTCGTCGTGACCGGCTCCGGCACGCCCGTCTGGGCGTCCGGGACCGCGGGAGAGACCGGCGCGCTCGCCCTCATCCAGGACGACGGGCAGCTCGTGCTCGTCCGCCCGAACGGGGACACGGCCTGGTCCTCGGCCGACGAGCAGGAGCCCGAGCCGGAGCCGATCGCCGACGTCCTCGACAGCGGGCGCGAGCTCTCTCCGGGACAGCAGCTGACCGCCTCCGACGGCCGCTCGCGCGCCGCGATGCAGAGCGACGGCAACCTCGTCGTCTCCGTGGACGGATCCCCGCGCTGGAGCTCCGTCACCTCCGGAGCGGGCAACCGCCTCGCGATGCAGACCGACGGGAACGCGGTGGTCTCGGCCGCCGGGTCCGGCGTGCGCTGGCAGGCGGGAACGCCCGGGAACCCGGGCGCGCGGATGCGGATGCAGAACGACGGCAACCTGGTGATCACCGCCGCCTCCGGACGGCCGCTCTGGGCGAGCTCGACCTCGCGCGCGCCTGAGATCCGCGACGTCCTCTCCTCCGGCTCGCGGCTCAGCCGGGGACAGCAGCTCACCTCGCCGGACGGCCGGTCGCGCGCCTCCCTGCAGGGCGACGGCAATCTCGCGGTCTACGCGCGGGGGGACGTCCGCTGGGGCGCCGGCACCCAGGGCGAGGGCGAGACGCTCTCGATGCAGTCCGACGGCAACGCCGTGGTCACCTCCGCCTCGGGCCGACCCCTCTGGACCTCGGGTACGGCGGGCAACCCGGGATCCCGCCTGCAGATGCAGAACGACGGCAACCTGGTCGTCTACTCCGCCTCGGGCCGCGCGCTGTGGGCGAGCGACACTCCTCCGGCGCCGCCCGCGCCCGCCGTCCGGGACACCCTCTCCTCCGGGAACCGGCTCACGTCCGGTCAGCTGCTGCGCTCTTCCGACGGAGGGAGCGAGGCGGTCATGCAGGGCGACGGCAACCTCGTCGTCTACTCGCGCGGCTCGGCCCGCTGGGCGGCCGGCACGTCCGGAGGCGGCAACCGGCTCGAGATGCAGTCCGACGGCAACGCCGTGGTCTACGCGGGCTCCGGCGGAGCGCGCTGGCAGTCCGGCACGGCGGGCAGCCCGGGCTCCCGGATGGTCATGCAGAACGACGGCAACCTGGTGATCTACTCGCCGCAGGGCCGCGCACTCTGGGCGAGCACGCAGGCCGCGGCGCCGGCGCCGGGTCCGCGACCGAATGGGCCGATCAGGACGTGCCCGTCATTCTCGAACTGGGCAGAAGCGAACGCCTGGTTCCAGACCTACGCCAACGCCGGCAACTTGGATGGAGACGGGGACGGCGTCCCCTGCGAGGATCTTCCTGGCGCACCCCGCCGGAACTGACCCCTTCCCATCGAGAGGGCGGGAGTCCCGCCTCACTCCTTCCCTCCTCTGTGGCGGACGGGGCCGGTCGGTGCCCCGGCCGCTCCCGCGCCGCCGGGCGACCCGGCATGCTTGGGGCAGGACTCCGCCGACGACGCGGATCGGAAGGACGCCATGACCCCGACGACCCCCTCCAGCCGCGAGAGCCTGCTGGTCACCCCTGACGAGCTCGCCGAGCTCATGGCCTCCACCGAGCCGCCGCTCGTCCTCGACGTGCGCTGGCGCCTCGACCGGCCCGACGGCCGCCCGGAGTACCTCGCGGGTCACCTGCCCGGCGCGGTGCACGTCGACCTCGATCACGAGCTGGCCGCCCACGGCGAGCCGGAGGAGGGGCGCCACCCGCTGCCTCCGATCGAGGTGCTGCAGGAGGCGGCGCGCGGCTGGGGGCTCCGCCGGGGCCGGTCCGTCGTCGTGTACGACGACGCGCGTAGCGTCCCGGCCGCGCGGGCCTGGTGGCTGCTGCGGGCGACGGGAGTGGAGGACGTCCGCCTGCTCGACGGGTCGCTCGCCGGCTGGATCCGCTCGGGGCGGGAGCTCGAGACGGGCGACGTCCCGCGCGAGCGGGGCGACGTCGAGCTGGCCTACGGTCGGCTCCCGGTGCTGGACATCCACGAGGCGGCGGCGCTGCCCTCGGCGGGCGTCCTGCTCGACGCCCGCGCCCCTGAGCGGTACCGCGGCGAGGTCGAGCCGATCGACCCGCGGGCGGGCCACATCCCCGGCGCTCGGAACGCTCCCGCGTCCGCGGCGCTCGACTCCGAGGGGCGGTTCCGGCCCGCCTCCGACCTGCGCGCCGGATTCGAGGCGCTCGGCGTGCGGGAGCACGCCCCCGTCGGCGTGTACTGCGGCAGCGGCGTCTCGGCCGCGGTCGACGTCGTCGCGCTCACGCTCGCGGGCTTCGCACCGGCGCTCTACCCGGGCTCCTGGTCGCAGTGGTCGAGCACGCCGGGCCGGACGGTGGCGACCGGCCCGGAGGCCTGAACCGCCTGCTCCGGAGCGCCCGCGGAGCTCAGCTGAGGCGGGAGTGCTCGCCGAGGTGGTGCCAGGTGCGGTTGTGGTAGACGAGCGGCGCCGTGGTCTCGGAGTCCTCGGGCACGTGGGCCTCGAGGGCGTGCACGGCGACGATCGTGGACGATCCCGCCTCCATGCGGTTGATCACCGTGCCGCGGATCCAGGCGGCGGCGCCCGGGAAGAACGGCTCGCCCGTGGGCAGCCGCGACCAGAGCGACGTGTCGGCGAAGCGGTCGATGCCGCTGGTCGAGCCCAGGCGCGCCAGGTCGAGCTGCTCCGCCCCGAGCAGGTGCACGACCAGCGTCTCGGACGCCTGGATGGCCGGAGAGCTGGACGAGGCGGACGAGAGCGAGAAGACGAACAGCGGCGGCTCGGCGCTCACCGAGAAGACGGAGGTCGCGGTCAGGGCGACCGGGCCGGTGCCCGGGTCGGCGGTGATCAGCGCGACTCCGGCGGCGTGGTTGCGGAACGCGAGCTTGAAGTCCTCCGGGGAGAGTCCGGCGAAGGCGCGGTGCTCCGGCTCGCGGTCCGGGGTGGTGGCGAGGTTCTCGCGGCTCATCGGAGACTCCTGATCGGTCGAGGGTGCGGCACGGGGTGGTGGCCCGCCGTCGCGCCGCAGCACGGCTCCTCCAGACTGGCGCACCGGCCGGGGGAGGGCCGCCAGATTGCGGAGTATGACGCCGCCACCTCGGGGAACGCCGATCCGCCGCTCCCTGTTCCCGATCACGCCGGATCGGGTGTGCGTCGTCGGCGCCGGCGTCCGCGCACCCGTCGCTCGCCCTCAGCGCAACCCGTCGCTGCGGCCGCGGTCTGCGCGCACACTCGAGGGCATGGCCCACCGTCAGCGCACGTCCACCGCGCATCCCGAGAGCAAGACCTGCGCCTCCTGCGGTCGCGAGATCGAGTGGCGCGCGAAGTGGGCGCGCGACTGGGAGGACGTCCGCTACTGCTCGGACGCCTGCCGCCGTCGCGGAGTCGGTCCGGAGGAGGCGCGCCTCGAGGAGGAGATCCGTACCGTCCTGCTCGCGCGAGCGGCGTCGTCGACGGCGTGCCCGTCCGAGGTCGCGCGCCGGGTCGGCGGCGAGGAGTGGCGGCCGCTGATGGAGCCCGTGCGCCGGGCCGCGCGCCGCCTGGTCGACCGGGGCGAGATCGACATCGTGCAGGGCGGACAGGTCGTCGACCCCTCGCGGGCGAAGGGCCCGATCCGGCTGCGGCGACGCCCCGGAGGACCCCTGTCGCCGGGCGGCGCCGCGGGCTAGCCTCAGCAGATGCCCAGCAGCGACGCCGTCGTCCTCACCGTCCCCGGACTGCACGGCGACCGGGAGGTGCGGATCTCGAGCCCTGAGCGAGTCCTCTTCCCGGAGCCGGGCATCACCAAGCGCGAGGTCGCGGAGTACCTGATCGCCGTCGGCGAGCCGTTCGTCGCGGCGAACGGCGGCCGCCCCGTCTCGCTGCAGCGCTTCTCCTCCGGGATCGAGGGCGAGCAGTTCTTCTCGAAGAACCCGCCCAAGGGCGCGCCCGAGTACGTCCGGTCCGTCCCGGTGACGTACCCGAGCGGGCGGGTGCATCCGCAGCTCGTGATCGACGAGCCCGCGGCCGCCGTCTGGGCGGCGCAGATGAACACCGTCGTCTTCCACCCGTGGGCGTCCCGCGCCGATGCGCCCGACCTGCCCGACCAGCTCCGGATCGACCTCGACCCGCAGCCCGGCACCGACGTCGCCGACGCGGTCGTCGCCGCGCACGCGCTGCGGGAGGTCCTGCGGGAGGCCGGCCTCGACCCGTTCGTGAAGACGTCCGGCAACCGCGGCCTGCACGTCTTCGCGCCGATCGTCGCCGAGCACGAGTTCCTCGACGTCCGCCACGCGGTGATCGCCGCGGCGCGCGAGCTGGAGCGGCGGATGGCCGAGCAGGTCACGACGGCGTGGTGGAAGGAGGAGCGCGGCGAGCGGATCTTCGTCGACTTCAACCAGGCCAACCGCGACCGCACGATCGCCGGTGCCTACAGCCCGCGGCCGCTCGCGCACGCTCCCGTCTCCACTCCGCTGGACTGGGACGAGCTCGACGGCGTCGACCCGCGGGCCTTCACGATCCGCACGGTCCCGGCGCGCCTCGCCGAGCGCGGTGATCCGTGGGCCCGGATGCACGACGCCCCCGGTCACCTCGACGCCCTGCTCGCCTGGTGGGAGCGCGATGTCGCCGCCGGCCTCGGCGAGCTGCCGTTCCCGCCCGACTTCCCCAAGATGCCGGGCGAGCCGCCCCGCGTGCAGCCCAGCCGCGCGAAGAAGGCCTAGCCGAGGACGTCGCCGAGGTCGTACGCGGTCGGCTGCTCCAGCTGCTCCATGGTGCAGGAGGCGGCGTCGCGGTCCGGGCGCCAGCGCTCGAACTGCACGGTGTGCCGGAAGCGCTCGCCCTCGCGCTGGTCGTAGCGGACCTCGAGCACGAGCTCGGGACGCAGACGCACGAAGGAGGTGTCGCGGCCGCTCGAGAACCGGCTCCGCTCGCCCTCGCCGCGCACCGGCGCTCCCCCCGCGTCGCGCTCGACCGCGGGTGCGAGCTTCTCCAGCAGCTGCACGCGACGCTCGTCGCTGAAGGCCGAGGCCCCGCCGACCTGGCGGACCTCTCCGTCGTCGCCGTGCAGGCCGAGCAGGATCGAGCCCACGCCCGGCTTGGAGGCGTGCTCGCGGTACCCGATCGCGATCACGTCGGCCGTGCGGTGGTGCTTGACCTTGAGCACGGCGCGCTTCCCGGGGGAGTAGGGCGCGGCCAGGGGCTTCGCCACGACGCCGTCCAGTCCTGCGCCCTCGAAGCGCTCCAGCCAGTCGCGCGCCAGGGCCTCGTCGTCGGTGGCGCGGCCGAGGTGCAGCGGATGCGGGATGCCGGCCATCACCGCGGCGAGCGCCTCCCGCCGCGCCGAGTACGGCTCCTCGAGCATGCTGCGCCCGTCCACGGCGAGCAGGTCGAAGGCGACGAGCATCGCCGGGGTGGTCTCCGCCAGCATCCTCACGCGGCTCGCGGCCGGATGGATGCGCTGCGAGAGCAGGTCCCAGTCGAGCCGCTGCGCTCCCGGCTCGCCGGTCGCCAGGACGATCTCGCCGTCGACCACGCAGCCGTCGGGGAGCAGCCGGAGGAAGGCCTCGACGAGCTCGGGGAAGTACCGGGTCAGCGGCTTGGAGCCGCGGCTCCCGATCTCGCACTCCCCGCCGGAGACCGAGACGATCGCGCGGAACCCGTCCCACTTCGGCTCGTAGGAGTATCCGCCCGCGACGGCGGTCTGCTCCGGCACCGCAGGAACGGCCTTGGCGAGCATCGGGGCGACGGGGAGCGCGAACGGGAGGTCCATGCCCTGATCATCCCGGCCGCGGTCTCGGACCGCACCCCCTTCCGGAAGGGGCCGCGGTCTCGGACCGCACCCCCTTCCGGAAGGCTGTGGACCGGCACGTTCCGGGCCCGCCGCGGAGGTTCGAGGCGTAGCGTTCCCGGCATGAGCATTGACTGGAAGCGCTGGACGCCCGTCGCCGTCGTCCCCGCGGTCGTCGTCGCCGCGGCCGTCGCCCTCCCCTTCTCGGCGAGCGCCGCGGGAGACCTCCCCGAGAAGTCCGCCGCCGACCTCCTCGCCTTCGTCGCCGAGAGCGACACCTCGGCGTTCTCCGGCGAGATCCGGCAGACCTCGGACCTCGGCCTGCCCGACCTCTCGGCGCTCGGCGGCTCGGCCGGCTCGGCGTCCGCCGACCCCGCCGATTCCCTCGTCGAGCTCGCCACGGGCTCGCACCAGGCGCGCGTGTACGTCGACGCCGAGAAGGGCGCGCGCCTCCAGGTGCTCGACCGGCTGGCCGAGCGCGACGTCGTCGCCTCGACGACCGACGGAGTCTGGATCTACGACTCGAGCGCGAACACCGCCACCCACCTCGTGCCTCCCGCGGGCGGAGCCCCCGAGGCCTCGCCGGGCGATCAGGTCGTGACGCCGTCGTCCGCCGCCGAGCAGCTGCTCGCCGCGATCGACCCGACGACCACGGTCGCGGTCGGCTCGGACGTCAGCGTCGCCGGGCGCGACGCGTACGAGCTCGTGCTCACGCCCCGCGACGGCGGCACCCTCGTGGGCTCCGTGACCGTCTCGGTCGACGGCGAGACGGGCCTCCCGCTCGGGGTAGCCGTGACCGCCCGCGGGGGCACCGCGCCCGCGTTCAGCGTCGCGTACACGAGCATCGACTTCTCGACGCCCGACGCGTCCCTCTTCTCCTTCACGCCCCCGGCCGGCGCCGAGGTGACGGAGCAGGCCGCTCCGGTCGACGACGAGGCGGACGCCTCCGACGCGCCCGCCGCGGGCACGGCCGAGCACTCCGACGTCGTCACCACGGGCTCCGGCTGGACGAGCGTCGTCGAGCTGCCCGCCGGTGACGCCGACGCGCTCTCCTCGCTCGACGCGGTCACCACGCCGGTCGACGGCGGCCGGATCCTCTCCTCCGCCCTGCTGACCGTCCTCGTCACCGACGACGGACGCGTCCTCGCCGGCGCGGTCCCGGCCGAGGCGCTCCGCGACGCGGCCTCCGCTCGGTGACGGCGGGCGAGCTCGCCGTCGAGACGCGGGGCCTCACCAAGCGCTTCGGGCGCCAGGAAGCGGTCTCCGGTCTCGATCTCGCCGTTCCCCGCGGCGCCGTCTTCGGCTTCCTCGGCCCGAACGGCTCGGGCAAGACCACGACGATCCGGATGCTGCTCGCCCTCGCCGCGCCGACCGCGGGCAGCATCACCGTCCTCGGGCAGGCCATGCCCCGGCGCGCGGCCGAGGTCCTGCCCCGGGTGGGAGCGCTGGTCGAGGGGCCGGGCTTCTACCCGTTCCTCTCCGGAGCGGCCAACCTCCGGCGCTTCGACGCCGCGGAGGCGGGCACCTCGTCCCGCACCCGCGACACCCGTGCGAAGGAGGCCCTCGCCCGCGTCGGTCTCTCGGCCGCGGCGCGCAAGAAGGTCGGCTCCTACTCCCTGGGCATGAAGCAGCGGCTCGGCATCGCGGTCGCCCTGCTCTCGCCGCGCGACCTGATCGTGCTGGACGAGCCCACGAACGGCCTCGATCCGCAGGGCACCCGCGAGGTCCGCGCTCTCGTGCGCGGACTGAACCAGGACGGCACGACCGTCCTCGTCTCCAGCCACCTCCTCGCCGAGATCGAGCAGCTCTGCACCCACGCCGCCGTCATGCGCACCGGGCGCCTCGTCGCCCAGGGCGGGCTCGACGAGCTGCGCGGGGACGCCGCCTCGGTCGAGCTGCTGACGCCCGACCGCGAGCGCGCGATCGTGGCCCTGCACACCCGGGGTCTGGAGCCGCGCACCGCGCCGGGCCCGCACCCCGCCGATCCGCCGCTGGTCGTCGCCGCACTGCCGCCCGGGCTCGAGGCCGAGACGCTGGTCGCCGACCTCGTGCGGGCCGACGTCCGCGTCCGCGGGTTCGCCGTCCGCCGCCCCTCGCTCGAGGAGCGCTTCGTCGAGCTGACCGGGGAGGGCTTCGATGTCGAGCGCTGACGCGACCGTCCGCCGCGCGGGGATCGGGTCCCTGCTCGCCTCCGAGCTCGCCCTGCTCTTCCGCCGGCGCCGCACCTGGGCGCTGCTCGCGGCCCTGGCCGCCATCCCGATCCTGCTCGCCGTCGCGGTGCGGCTCTCGGGCGGCGACGGAGGCGGGCCCTCCTTCGTGGGCGCGATCGCCGGCAACGGCCTCTTCACCGGCTTCGCGGCCATCACGGTCGCCGTCCCGCTGTTCCTCCCGCTCACGGTCGGGGTCGTCGCCGGCGACGCGATCGCGGGCGAGGCCTCGCTCGGGACGCTGCGCTACCTGCTGGTCAGCCCCGTCGGCCGGGTGCGGCTGCTCGCGGTGAAGTTCGCCGCCTCCCTCGCCTTCTGCCTCGCCGCAGCGCTCACCGTCATGGTGGTCGGGATCCTGATCGGCCTGGCGCTCTTCCCGGCGGGACCGGTGACGCTGCTCTCCGGCAGCACCGTCCCGCTCGGCGACGCGATCGGCCGGGCCCTGGCGATCGCCGTGTACGCGGCGCTCTCGCTCGTCGGGCTCTCGGCGATCGGCCTCTTCATCTCGACGCTGACCGATGTGCCGGTCGGCGCCATGGCGGCCACCGTCGTCGTCTCCATCGCGGCGCAGATCGTCGGCTCGCTCTCGCAGCTGGACGCCCTCCACCCGTTCCTGCTGACGGACCGGTGGTTCGACTTCGCCGATCTCCTGCGCGACCCGATCGCGTGGAGCTCCTTCGGCGAGAACGCGCTGCTCCAGCTCGCCTACGTCGCCGTGTTCGGGTCGCTCGCGATCGGCCGCTTCACCACTCGCGACGTCCTCTCCTGATCCTGGGACGACGGAGGCCGCCCTCCCGCACTGCGGTGGGGGCGGCCTCCGATGTCGACGGGGTCAGTCCTGGGGAGCGATCCCGAAGCTGACGGAGCCGCCCTCGTCCACCTGCGCGTCGAGGACCTTGTCGCCGAGAGCGACGGAGGCGGCGACGTCGAGGAACACGCGCGCTCCGTCCTGCTCCACGACGGCGTCCGTCGTTTCGGGGGCCGCGGCGACCGCGACCGCGAAGTTGCGGGCGTCGAGATCGGTGCCGCTGATGCGCAGGCCTCCCTCGACGGGGGTCTCGGTCTGCCCGGTGATGGTCTTGACGACGGTGCTGGCGTTGTCGGTGAGCGTGAGCATCGGGTCGTTCCTTCCGTCCGTGGTCGATGAGGGGGCCACGTTGCCGGGATCCGGCGGCACCCTCAAGGCGGCGGAGCGGATGTGGAGGGGATGCACACCTGGACGGCCCGGGGAGTCGCGGCGCTCGCCGGAGCCGCGCCGGGCCGGGGGCGCCGCATCGCCTGCCACACTGGCCGGATGCACCCCGCCGACTCCTGCCCCTGCGGAAGCCGCCGCCACTACGCCGACTGCTGCCGCCCCGCCCACCTCGGCGAGGAGCCCTCGCCGACGGCGGAGCGCCTGATGCGCAGCCGCTACAGCGCGAACGTCCTCGGCAGCGCTCCCTACCTGCTCGCGAGCTGGCACCCCTCGACCCGGCCGCGCCGCATCGACCTCGATCCCGACCTCCAGTGGCGCCGGCTCCAGATCGTCGACACCTCGTTCGGCGGGGAGGGCGACGAGGAGGGCCTGGTCGAGTTCCGCGCCTCCTACCGCTCGCCCGCCGGCCCAGGCCTCGTGCACGAGCGCAGCCGCTTCCTGCGCGAGGACGGTCGCTGGCTCTACGTCGACGGCGAGATGCTCGGCGACGAGGCCTGATCCGTCCTGGCCGTCCTACTCTGGAGGCATGGCCAAAGACTTCCGCCGGGCGGACGACGCGTCGCGCTACGAGCTCCACCTCGACGGCGCCCTGGTGGGCGTCCTCGACTACCGCGAGGCGCCCGGCAGCGTCTCCCTCGTCCGCTCCTTCACGACCCCGCCCTTCCGAGGCCGCGGGCTCGCAGGAGAGCTGGTCTCCTTCGCCGTCGACGACATCGAGGCCGCCGGCGGGCGGAGCGTCGTGCCGATGTGCTGGTACGTCGGGCAGTGGTTCGAGCAGCACCCCGAGAAGGCGCACCTCCTCGCTCCCTCCTGAGCCGCTCACTCACTCGCGGACCGCGGGCTCCACTCCGGCCAGGTCCGGGCCGAGGCCGATGTCGACCAGGCGCAGACGGCCCGCGTAGGAGTCGCCCGGAGGCAGCAGCAGACCGGCCTTGATCGCGCCGAAGGCGACCGTCACATCGGCGCGCAGCACGGTGGGATCGGGGACCGACCCGTCGTCGGGATGGATGCCGCTCGGCAGGTCGACGGCGACGACCACCGGGCGCTCGGCCCGCCGCTCCAGCGCGTCGAGCACCGCCTCGACGACGACGCGCGGCCGCCCCCGCAGCGCGGGCTCCGTCGCTCCGATGCCGAGGATCCCGTCGACCAGGACATCCGCCCGCGCCACCGCCGCGGCGAGGCCGGGCGCGTCGTCGGCCGGCACCTGCCCGCAGCCCTCGTCGAGCGCCACGGCGAG
Organism: Rathayibacter sp. AY1A5; assembly: GCF_002930875.1. Lineage (NCBI taxonomy): Bacteria > Bacillati > Actinomycetota > Actinomycetes > Micrococcales > Microbacteriaceae > Rathayibacter > Rathayibacter sp. AY1A5. The sequence goes on from NZ_PSTM01000007.1 coordinate 53,891, forward strand.
GCCCCGGCGGTGCACCCGCTCGGCCGTGAGGACGAGGACGACGTCGGTTCCGGAGGAGGAGAGCTCGGCGGCCGCGTAGAGCGCGTCACCGCCGTTGTCGCCCGGACCGACCAGGACGAGCACCGAGGCCGGACGGGAGCGGTCGGAGCGCCCGGCGAGCACGAGACGCAGCTCGCGGGCGAGGCCGTCGGCGGCGCGCTGCATCAGCGGCTCCCGCCGGGCCAGGTGCGGAGCCTCGGCGGCCCGCACCTGCGCGGACGTGTATCCCTCGACCATGCGCTCCACTGTGCGCGCGGCGCTGCGGGCGTGCAACCCCGTCAGCTCTCCTGCACCGCCCGGTCCGACTCCTCGACGATCGCCCGCATCGCGGCCTCCGCAGCGTCCGCGTCGCCCGAGGCGACGGCGGCGGCCACCGCCCGGTGCAGCCGCACCGCGGTGGAGTCGGCCTCGCGCGGCATGAGCGCATTGCGGGTGCGGCCGGCGAGGACCTCGGCGACCAGATCGCCCAGATGCGCGAGCATCCGGTTGCCGGACGCGGCCAGGAGGGAGCGGTGGAAGGCGGTGTCGGCGGCGAGGTAGGCGGACTGGTCGGCTGCGCGGGAGTGGGTGGAGAGGGCGTCGCCCGCCTCCGTGAGCGTCCGCCGCTGCTCCTCGGTCGCGTTCGCCGCGGCGAGCCGGGCCGCGAGCGGCTCCACCCCGAGGCGGAGCTCGCTGAGCTGGTGCAGCTGGCGCCGCCGGTCCGGGCCGTCCAGTCCCCATGCGACGACCCGCGTGTCCAGGGCGTTCCAGCACTCCGGAGGCTGGACCCGCGTCCCCGCGCGGCGGCGGGACGTCACGAGCCCGAGCGTCTCGAGGACGCGCACCGCCTCCCGCATCACCGAGCGGGAGACCCCGCGCCGCTCCGCACGCTCGTCGGCGCTGAAGGTGGTGCCCGGCGCGAGCTCGCCGCGCACGATCTGCGAGCCGAGCTCGTCCAGCACCGAGTGGTGCAGCGAGGGCGTCGGCGCGGGCATGCGGTCATCCTGCCATCGCCGGAGTCGCGCCCCGGCCGATCTTCAGGCATGATCGGGACACACGCAGGTTATGTCGGACAAAAGCCGGCCGCTGGCCGTCGGCTCGACCAAGGACGCTCATGACACCGACCCTCCTCCCCGCCCTCCGCGCCGCCGCCGGGGACGCGCCGGCCACCACCGCCGGGCAGGGGCAGCTGATCCTCGCCGCCGTCGTCGGCATCGCCGTGATCGTCGTGCTGATCACCTGGCTGAAGCTGCACCCCTTCGTCTCCCTGCTGATCGGAGCGCTGACGACGGGCCTGATCGCGGGGCTGGCGGCGGCGGACGCGGTCGCCAGCTTCGCGCTGGGGTTCGGCAACACCATGGGCGGCGTCGGCATCCTCATCGGCCTCGGCGCGATGTACGGCAAGCTCCTCGTCGACTCGGGCGGCGCGGACCGCATCGTGGACACCCTCATCGCCCGCTCGAGCACTCGCGCGCTGCCCTGGATGATGGGCTTCGTCGGCGCGCTGATCGGGCTGCCGATGTTCTTCGAGGTCGGGCTCGTGCTGCTGATCCCGGTCGTGATCCTGGTCGCCCGCCGGAGCGGTCTGCCGCTGATGAAGGTGGCGATCCCGACGCTCGCCGGCCTCTCGGTGATGCACGGCCTCGTCCCGCCCCACCCAGGACCGCTGGTCGCGATCGACGCGCTCGGCGCGAACCTCGGCGTGACCCTCGCGTTCGGCGTCCTGGTCGCGATCCCCACCGTCGTCGTCGCCGGCCCGCTCTTCGGCCGGGTCGCCGCCCGCTGGGCGCCGGTGGAGACGCCGCCGCTCTTCGGCGAGGGCGCGGGCGAGACGCGCGAGCACCGCCCGGGCTTCGCCGCCGCCGTCGCGAGCATCCTGCTGCCGGTCGTGCTGATGCTGGGCAAGGCGATCGCCGACATCGCGGCCCCGGGCTCCACGGACGCCTGGAAGGGGGCCCTCGACTTCCTCGGCACGCCGACCATCGCGCTGGGGATCGCGCTCCTGGCCGGTCTGGTCCTGCTCGGCCGCGGCGGCCGGATGAACCGCACCGAGCTGCAGACCTCGCTCTCGAGCTCGCTGCCGCCGATCGCGGGCATCCTGCTCATCGTCGGCGCGGGCGGCGGTTTCAAGCAGGTCCTCGTCGACACCGGGATCGGCGGGGTGGTCGCCCAGCTCGCGGAAGGGAGCGGCGCCTCGGCGCTGCTGCTCGCCTGGCTCGTGGCCGTCGTGATCCGCGTCGCCACCGGCTCCGCGACCGTCGCCACCGTGACCGCCGCAGGGATCCTCCAGCCGCTGACCGAGACCATGGACGGGCCGATGGTCGCCCTCATGGTGCTCGCGATCGGCGCCGGCTCGGTGTTCCTGTCGCACGTCAACGACGCCGGGTTCTGGCTGGTGAAGGAGTACCTCGGGCTCAGCATCGGCCAGACGCTCAAGACCTGGACCGTGATGGAGTGCCTGGTCTCGGTGACCGGGCTCGCCGGGGTCCTCCTGATCGGTCTCTTCGTAGGAGGTATCTGATGACCGCTCTTCCCACCGTCCCCGTCCGCGCCGTCGTCGTCATGGGCGTCTCCGGCAGCGGCAAGTCGACCGTCGCGTCGCTCCTGGCGCGCCGACTGGGCTGGGAGTTCCTCGAGGGGGACGACCTGCACCCGCAGGCGAATGTCGACAAGATGCACGCCGGCATCCCGCTGACCGACCAGGACCGGGCGCCCTGGCTGGCCGAGATCGCCCGCGTGGTGGACCAGCGGATCGCCGCGGGCGGCTCGGTCGTCGTGACCTGCTCTGCCCTGCGCCGCCGCTACCGCGACGTCCTGCGCCGCGACGACCTCGTCTTCGCGCACCTCGCGGGATCGAGGGACCGTATCGCCGGGCGGCTAGCCTCGCGGGTCGGCCACTTCATGCCGACCACGCTGCTCGACTCGCAGTTCGAGGCGCTCGAGCCCCTCGGCGACGACGAGCTCCACGTCACGGTCGACGTGGGCGGCGCTCCGGAGGAGGAGATCGCCGAGATCCTCGGGGGGCTCGGCCTCGCGCCCGCGGGCGCCTAGAGCAGCAGCGACTCCACCGGCACGGCCGGGAGGTCGAAGGCCGCGGCGACGGCGGTGTTCGTCACCCGGCCGTCGTGGGTGCTCAGGCCGCGGGCGAGCGCCGGGTCGGCGGCCAGGGCGGCCCGCCACCCGCGGTCGGCCAGCGCGAGCGCGTAGGGGAGCGTCGCGTTGGTGAGCGCGCGGGTCGAGGTCTCGGGGACGGCGCCGGGCATGTTCGCGACGCAGTAGTAGACGCTCCGGTGCACGGGGAACACCGGGTCGTCGTGCGTGGTCGGACGCGAGCCCTCGAAGCAGCCGCCCTGGTCGATCGCGATGTCGACCAGCACCGAGCCCGGCTTCATCGTGGCGACCATCTCGTCGGTCACCAGCTTGGGCGCCTTGGCGCCCGGGATGAGGACGGATCCGATCACGAGGTCGGCGTCGGCCAGCTGCGCGGCGATCTCGTAGGCCGAGGAGGCGCGGGTCTGGATCGCGCCCTGGAAGCGGTTCTCGAGCTGCGCGAGGCGGGGGAGCGAGAGGTCGACGATCGTGACGTCGGCCCCCATGCCGAGGGCGTTCGCCGCGGCGTGCTCGCCAGCCGTGCCGCCGCCGATCACGACGACCTTCGCCTTCGGAGTGCCGGGGACCCCGCCGAGTAGCGTGCCCCGTCCGCCGACGGCACTCATGAGGTGGTAGGCGCCGACCGTGATCGACAGGCGCCCGGCGACCTCGCTCATCGGCGAGAGCAGCGGCAGCCGCCGGTCGTCCAGCTGGACCGTCTCGTAGGCGATGGAGGTCGTCCCCGCCGCGAGCAGCGCATCGGTGCACGGGCGGGAGGCGGCGAGGTGGAGGTAGGTGAAGAGCACCTGGTCGCGGCGCATCCGCGGGTACTCGGCCTCGATCGGCTCCTTGACCTTGAGGACCAGCTCGGACTCGCCCCAGACCTCGTCGGGCCCGTCGACGACGAGGGCGCCGGCGCGGCGGAAGTCGTCGTCCGACACGCGCGAGCCCAGGCCCGCGCCGGCCTCGACGAGGACCTCGTGGCCGCGGCGCACCAGCTCGTGGACGCCGGCCGGAGTGGCGGCGACCCGGTTCTCGTTGTTCTTGATCTCGGTGGGGATCCCGACGCGCACGGCGGCTCCTTCGCTGCGGCCCGCGGGGCGGGCGGTGGGCGCCGATCCTGCACCGGCTCTGCCCCCATCGTGCGAAGATCGTGCCCGGAGCGGGGGAACTCCGCAGGATCGGTCGGAAGTCACCGCACGGGCCGAAGGTTCGTCGGCGGAGTGAGGGAGCGGGCGCATGCCACCGAAGGATCTGCACGACCTCGACGACCTGGATCCGGTCGATCGGACCCTGGTGCGCCTCCTCCGCGCCGACGCGCGGACGCCCAACAGCCGGCTCGCCGAGCGCGCCGGCATCGCCCCGTCGACCTGCGTCGCACGCGTCCGGGGCCTCGTCGAGCGCGGCGTCATCACCGGCTTCACCGCCGAGCTCGACCCGGCGGCGCTCGGCCTGACCCTGCAGGCGCTGATCAGCGTCAGCATCCGCGTCGGCCAGCGCCAGGCGATCACGCGCTTCGCGGAGGAGATCCGCGCGCTGCCCGAGGTGGTGCAGGTGTTCTTCCTCGGCGGCTCAGAGGACTTCATCATCCACGTCGCGGTCCGCGACTCCAGCGACGTGCGGGACTTCGTGGTCTCGAACCTCTCGGCGAACCCGGCGGTGGCCTCGACGCGCACGAGTCTGGTGTTCGACCACCACCGCAAGGGCCCGGCGGTCCCCGAGTAGCGCGGGCAGGCGCGGGTCCGAGCGGCCGCTCGGCCCGCGCCCGTCCCTCGGGGCTAGTGCGCCCCGGGGTTCACGTCGCCGCCCCCGCGCTGCATGAGGCCGGGGATGCGCTTGGCGAGCCCCGGGATCGCCTCGTCCGAGATCGAGATGCGCGTGTCGCGCAGGCGCTGGCGCAGCAGGGTCTCGACGTCCTCCTCCGGTCGCAGCTCGGCGTCGCCGGCGACCTGCAGCAGCACGCCGCGCAGCTTCTCGTCGAGCTGCGCGTCGTCGCTGCCGTGCTGGATCGGGTGGTCCTGGGATGCGTTCGTCATGCCTCCATGCTGGCACCGGCGACCCCGAGCCGAGAGGACTTGCGCCGCGGCAGGATGGTCGCATGCCGTTCACCCGCGCCGAGCTCGCAGCGTTCCAGGACCGCACCGTCGAGGACCTGCTGGGCGACGACGTCCGGCTCCTCTTCGTCGGCATCAACCCGGGGCTGTGGACCGCCGCCACCGGCGCGCACTTCGCCCACCCCGGCAACCGCTTCTACCCGGCGCTCGTCGCGGCCGGGATCCTCGAGCGCGCGCCGCGCGTGTCCGAGGGGATGAGCGCTGCGGACCGCGCGGAGCTCGTCTCCCGCGGCGTCGGCATCACCAATCTCGCCTCCCGGGCGACCGCCCGCGCCGACGAGCTGACCGCGGAGGAGCTGCGCGAGGGCGCTCAGCGGCTGGTCGCCACCGTGGAGCGGGTGCGGCCCCGGGCCGTCGCGGTCGTCGGCATCACCGCCTACCGGATCGCGTTCGGACGCCGCAGGGCGGTGCAGGGCAGGCAGGAGGAGGACGTGGCGGGCGCGCCGCTCTGGGTGCTGCCGAACCCGAGCGGCCTGAACGCGCACGACACCGTCGCCTCGCTCGGGCGCGCCTACCGCGAGCCGGCGCTCGAGGCGGGGATCGTCTCTTCCGACGCGCTCCTGCCCGGGGACGTCGGACCCCGCCCGCAGGAATAGCCGTCGACCCCCGGAGGTTGCAGAAGTCCATGAGTATGCATGAAGTCAAGTTCGGCGTCGACACGTTCGGCGACGTCACCGCCGGCCCCGACGGCGCCCCGCTGCCGCACGGCCAGGTCCTCCGCGACGTGGTCGAGGAGGGAGTCCTGGCCGACCGGGTCGGCATCGACTTCTTCGGGATCGGCGAGCACCACCGCGCCGACTTCGCCGTGAGCGCACCGGACGTCGTGCTCGCCGCCATCGCGGCCCGCACCGAGCGCATCCACCTCGGCTCCGCCGTGACGGTCCTCTCCTCGGACGACCCGGTGCGCGTCTACCAGCGCTTCGCCACCCTCGACGGACTCTCCGGCGGCCGGGCCGAGGTCATCCTCGGCCGCGGCTCCTTCACCGAGTCCTTCCCGCTCTTCGGCTACGACCTCGCGCAGTACGAGGTCCTCTTCGAGGAGAAGCTCGACCTCTTCCACGCCCTGATCCAGGGCGGCCCGGTCACCTGGCAGGGCACGACCCGCCCCGCGCTCACCGAGCAGAGCGTCTACCCGACCCTCGACAACGGCACCCTCCGCACCTGGATCGGCGTCGGTGGCAGCCCTGAGTCGGTCGTCCGCGCCGCCCGGTACGGCTTCCCGCTCGTCCTGGCGATCATCGGCGGCTCGCCGGCCCGCTTCCGCCCCTACGTCGACCTCTTCGGCCGCGCGCTCGACCAGCTCGAGCAGCCCCGCCTCCCGGTCGCCGTGCACTCGCCCGGCTTCGTCGCCGACACCGACGAGGAGGCGCGCGAGCTGTACTTCCCGCACCACAAGGCGATGATGGACGCCATCGGCCGCGAGCGCGGCTGGTCCCCGATGACCCGCGAGCGCTTCGAGGAGGAGGCCGGCCCCGACGGCGCCATCCACCTCGGCTCGCCCGAGACGGTCGCCCGGAAGATCGCGCGAACGGTCGAGGCCCTGGGCATCGACCGCTTCGACCTCAAGTACAGCGCCGGGACGTTGCCGCACCCGGCGATCATGCGCAACATCGAGCTCTACGGCACGCAGGTCATCCCGCGGGTGCGCGAGCTGCTCGCGCACTGACCCCCGCCGGGCGCCCGTTCCCCCGCTGGGCGCTCGGCGCGTTCCGAGCCGACGCGGTGCGCGCTCCCACCGGGCGCCCGGCCCGCGTCGATACACTCGGAACCCCCCCCGCCCCGACCCTCCCGGAAGCACATGCCCGACAGCCACGCCGCCCGCACCCCCTACGAGGTGCTGGGCGTCGCCGCCACCGCGTCCGACGACGAGCTCCGCCGGGCGTACCGGCTCCGCCTCCGCGAGACCCATCCGGACACGGGAGGCGACGCCGCGTCGTTCCACGCGGTGCAGCTCGCCTGGGAGCGGATCGGCAGCGCCTCCGCCCGCGGCGACTACGACCGAGGCGCTCCCGCCCCCGGGAGGTCCTCCCCGCAGTCGCCGTACACCGGCTCGCCGCGCCCGCAGACCGCCTCGGCCGTGCGCGCCCGCTCCTACGGTCACCCGGGAGGCGCGGCGCGCGGGTACTACCTGCGCCTGGTGCGCGAGTGGCTCGGCCGCGGCGTCGAGACCGAGGACCCCTTCGACCCGGCGATCGTCCGCTCCGCTCCTCGCGAGATCCGCTCCTGGCTCGCGAAGGCTCAGGCCGAGGAGGCGACGGCCGCGCTCGTCGGCGCGCTCGGCATCGCCTACACGATCTGGAACGACGTCGCGGTCGGCGACGGCGGGCTCAAGATCGACCACCTCGTGCTCGGGCCGGCCGGCCTGCTCGCGCTGACCTCCGCCGACTGGGGCGACCCGGTCCGCTTGAAGAAGGGCGAGCTCGAGGGCCCCGGGATCGCCGAGGACGAGAAGCCGATCGCCTCGCTCGCGAAGGCCGCGCGCCGTCTCGGCCGCGAGCTGGGCGTCCGGTTCTCGACGAGCGTCGTGGTCGTGCCGGACGACGCGCTGGAGCAGCCGTTCGAGCAGGTCGAGCGCGGCAGGCACCAGGGCGCCGTCGTCATCCGCCGCTCGCTGCTGCCGCAGCTGCTGCGCTCCGGCACGGACGACCCGCGGCTCGGCGGGTACGGCGAGTCGTTCGAGGTCCGCACCCGGGTGCAGAACCGCATCCGCTTCGTCTGACGCCGCGCTAGCCGCCGCTCGCGACCGGGGCAAGGGGTTAGCGCGCATCCGGCGCCCCGCCCACCATGGGACGTGCCCCCGGGCATCCACGACGAGCGGAACGAGGACGGACGATGGTGCGATTCGGATACACCCTGATGACCGAGCAGAGCGGACCCAAGCAGCTGGTGGGCTACGCGGTCGACGCTGAGAGGCTCGGCTTCGAGTTCGCGGTCTCGAGCGACCACTACTCGCCGTGGCTGACCGAGCAGGGGCACGCCTCCTACGCCTGGACGCTGCTCGGAGCGGTCGCGCAGGCCACGTCGACCATCGACCTCACGACCTACGTCACCGCGCCGACCATCCGCTACCACCCGGCCGTGGTGGCGCAGAAGGCCGCGACGCTCGCGATCCTCTCCGACGACCGCTTCACGCTCGGCCTCGGCTCGGGCGAGAACCTCAACGAGCACGTCGTCGGCGAGGGCTGGCCCTCGGTCGCCGTGCGCCAGGACATGCTCGAGGAGGCCGTCCACCTCATCCGCGAGCTGCACACCGGCGAGCTGGTGACCTGGGAGGGCGAGTACTTCCGCGTCGACTCCGCCCGCATCTGGGACCTGCCGGACACGCCGGTCGAGATCGGCCTGGCGGTCTCGGGGGAGAAGTCGATCGCCCGCTTCGCGCCGATCGGCGACCACCTCATCACGACCGAGCCCGACGCGGAGCTGATCTCGCAGTGGACCGCGGTCCGCGGTGCGGACGCCGCCCCCTCGCGCACGATCGGCCAGATCCCGATCTGCTGGGCGCCGGACAAGGAGCAGGGAGTGGCGCTGGCCCACGAGCAGTTCCGCTGGTTCGCCGGCGGCTGGGCGGTCAACTCCGATCTGCCGACCCCCGCCGGCTTCGCCGGAGCGAGCCAGTTCGTGCGCCCGGAGGACGTCGCCGAGCAGATCGCCTGCGGCCCCGACCTCGACGAGCTCGCCCAGAGCTTCGTGCCCTACATCGAGGCGGGCTTCACCGACATCGCCCTCGTCCAGGTCGGCGACGAGCTGCAGCAGCGGTTCCTCGACGAGGCGGCGGAGGGGCTCCTGGAGCGCCTGCGCGCACTCGCCCCCTGAGGCCGCCGGCGGGTCGCGCGGTCAGAATCCGCGGAGGCGCTCGATGTCGCGCCGGTCGCGCTTCGTCGGGCGGCCCGCTCCGCGGTCACGGACGATCACGCCCGGCGCGGACTCCCGGGGTGGCGGCGGGGGCGTCCGGTCCTCCATGCACTCGGCGGCCACCGGCGCACCGACCCGCTTGACCACGAGTCCGCGGACGATCAGCTCCCGGTCGAAGCCGCCGATCCGGGCGCGGACCTCATCGCCCACCCGCACGGTCTGCGCCGCCTTGGCCCGCTCGCCGTTGACGCGGATGTGGCCGGCCCGGGCCGCGGTCGTCGCGGCGGAGCGCGTCTTGTAGATGCGCACCGCCCAGAGCCACGCGTCCACCCGCACGGCACCGGTCACCGGGATCTGCATCCCCCCAGTCTACGAACGGCGCCCGCTCGCCACCCACCCCGCGGTCCTACACTGGCCGCCGACAAGGAGGTTCCCATGAACCGAGACGACAGCATCTACACCGGAGCGGACGACGCGCTGCGGAGCGGCGACGACCGCATGGTCGCGGCGAACGACAGCTCCGGAGCCGGCGGAACCCGCGGCGACGTCGGCATGAGCACGACGAGCGGCGAGGGCGCCGGGGTCCCCACCCGCGGCGCGCCTCCGCAGAGCGGATCCCCGTCCGAGCTGCGCCCCACCGGCTTCCCGCACGCGGGCCTGGAGTTCTCGCTCGTCCCGTCCGGGCACGAGGAGTGGCGGATCGAGCACCCGGGCGGTCGCACCGTCGGCGTCCTCGCCGTCATCTCACACGCGGGCGAGGAGTCGGAGGCCGTGTTCGTCACGCGCCGCGTCGGCTCCGAGGACGCCGTGGCCGAGGGCACCGACTGGCGCGGCATCGTCTCGGCCGTGATCAACGACGAGGCGGCGGACGAGCGCGATCCGGTCCAGCTCGACCCCACCGTCGAGCACGTCCGCGGCGGACTGATCAGCCGCGGCCCTGCGGACGTCGACGGCCTCTCCTGAGCCCTCTCTCCTCCGGGACGCCGTCCGCGCTCGGCGCGGGGCGTCCCACGGGGAGGATCGGAGTCTCAGCGGGCGAGCAGCGCGGCGTTGATCCGGGCCGAGAGGTCGGCGTCGACGCGGCGGTCGGTCCCGTCGACGGCGCGGACGGGAGCGGCGTTGCGCGCGCTCGAGACCAGCCACGCCGCGTCCGCCGCCTCCAGATCGCCCGAGCGCAGCGGACGCACCGCCGTCCCGAGGCCGAGGCCCGGCGCGAGCGCGAACAGGTCGGCCTGCGTGGTGCCGGGCAGCAGCCCGAGGCTCGGCGGAGGAGTCACGAGCTCCCCGCCCGTCAGCAGCACGAGGTTCGAGGTCGGCCCCTCGAGCAGGTAGCCGTCGCTCGACACGAACAGGGCGTCGTCGGCACCGCGCCGGGCAGCCTCCCGCACGGCCGCACGGTTCACCGCGTACGAGAGCGTCTTCGCGCCGGCGAGCAGCCAGGGGGACGTCGACTGCACGTCCGAGCGCAGCCCGCGGTCCAGCAGCACCACGCGCACGCCGTCGCGGCGGGCCGGGCCGAAGTCCGGGCTGGTCTGGACGAAGACGACGCCGGTGGGCCGCCCGCCGCCCTCGACGCCGCGGGTCAGGATCGTCTTCACCATCGCCTCGGCGACGGGCGGGTGCGCGGCCACCGCCGCTCCGATCGCCTCGAGCCAGGCGGCCCGGTCCGGCCGGGGCAGGTCGAGCATCCGGGCCGAGCGCTCGAAGCGGTCCAGGTGCGCGTCGAGCGCCTGCAGCCGTCCGTCGACCAGGTTGATCGTCTCGAACACGCCGTCGCCGCGGGTGAAGCCGAGGTCGGTGACGTCCAGATCGCCGCGCCCGCTCGGATCGATGCGGTGCGCGGGTCCTCCCGGCGAGTGGGCCTCGGCGTCGAGGGAGGGTCGGTCGAGGACGACGAGGGTCTCAGCGGGCATGGGCGGTGCGGTCCTTCCGGGAGCGGCGGCGGGGGGAGAAGCGGAGCAGCGCGATCGTCAGCAGGGCGCCGATCAGGGAGCCGCTGCCGTTCGAGACGAGGTCCTGCACGTCGGAGACGCGGGTCGGCAGCCACAGCAGCTGCGCTGTCTCGACGGCCGCCGACACGGCGAGCCCGATGGCGGCGGCCCAGAGGCGGCGACCCGCCGGCAGCTGCGCGGCGATCAGCGCACCGAGCGGCACGAAGAGCAGCACGTTCGCGGTGAACTCCGCCACGTCGAAGTTGAACCAGCCGGTGAGCGGCGTGGAAGCGAGGAAGGCGATGATCCCGCGGATCAGCGCGTTGGGCTCCCCGGCCGGGTAGGGCGCGGGCGTCAGCGTGATCAGGGCGATCAGCGCGAGCCAGGCGAGCGTCGCGAGGCGGAGGGGTCTCGAGCGGCGCATCGTCCGATTCTGCCAGCCCGTCGGGGTCGGGCGCGGCGGGCGCGGTGTGGGAGGCTGGAGGGCATGACCAGCGAGGACCCCGGCGCGGACGCCGTGCTCCCGCGCCACCCCTTCGACGCGTCGCTCGGCGACGGCTGGGTCGAGATCGGCGACGGACGCCGCTTCTGGGGGCGCTTCGGCGCCGCCGGCCTCCTCCTGCGCGATCCGTCGGGACGCGTCCTGCTCCAGCACCGCGTCAGCTGGAGCCACTTCGGCGACACCTGGGGGCTGCCCGGCGGCGCCCGTCACCCCGAGGAGACGGCCTTCGAGGCGGCCCTCCGGGAGTCGGAGGAGGAGGCGGGCGTCCCCGCCGACCTGATCCTGCCCGTGCTCTCCAGCGTCGTCGTGATCGGACCGTGGAGCTACTCCACCGTCCTGGCCGAGTCCCGCGAGCACTTCACTCCCCGCATCAGCGACGCCGAGAGCACCGAGCTGCGCTGGGTCGCCCCCGACGAGGTCGACTCCCTGCCGCTGCACCCGGGCTTCGGAGCGGCCTGGCCGGGTCTGCGCGCGCTCGGCTCCTCGATCCCGGTGCTCGTCGTGGACGCCGCCAACGTGGTCGGCTCACGCCCCGACGGCTGGTGGCGCGACCGCGCCGGCGCCGCGGAGCGCCTCCTCGCCTCCCTGGCCCGCCTCGCGGAGGCCGGCGTCCCCGGCCGTCTCCTGGGGATCGACGCCGACACGGTCTGGCCGCGCATCGCCGTGGTGCTCGAGGGAGTGGCGCGCGCCGCCCGTCCGGAGGCGGGCGCTCTCACGGAGCGGCTGACGGTCCACGCGGCCGACGGCTCGGGCGACGACGCGATCGTCGAGCTGGTCGGCGCGCTCGAGACCGCGGTCGTCGTGACGGCCGACCGTGGACTGGCCGCCCGCGTCGAGGCGCTCGGGGCCGCCGTGGTCGGTCCGAGGTCGCTGCTCGACCTCCTCGATCCCGCCCGGGAATAGGCCGCGGGGGCACCCGGTTGCATCCCCCATGGCTACGACTGCGATGACCCTCGACTCCCACGACCAGACGATCGCCGACGGCATCGTCCTCATCGACTTCTGGGCCGACTGGTGCGGCCCGTGCAAGCAGTTTGCTCCGGTCTTCGAGGCCACGAGCGAGAAGAACGCCGACATCACCTTCGCGAAGGTCGACACGGAGGACCAGCAGCAGCTCGCCGCGAGCTACGGCATCTCCTCCATCCCCACCCTCGTGGTGTACCGCGACGGGATCCCGCTGATGGCTCAGCCCGGCGCCCTGCCCGCCCCCGCGCTCGACAACCTGATCGAGCAGGTCCGCGGCCTCGACATGGTCGAGGTGCGCCGTCAGTACGAGGAGGCGAAGGCCGCTCAGGAGGCCGGCGTCGCCCCGCAGGCCTGATCCGCCCGGCGCCTCGACCCGCTCCGCAGGCGGGAGGCGCCCGCAGACGCACGAGAACCCCCGGCAGCCGTGAGGCCGCCGGGGGTTCCGTCGTTCCGAGCCGGGATCAGCCGGTGTTCTGCAGCCCCGCCGCGACTCCGTTGACCGCGAGCAGGAGCAGCCGCTGGTTCTGCTCCGTCCCGGATCCGCCCGGGTCGGTGCGGAGCGCCTTCAGTGCGCGCAGCTGCAGGAGCGAGAGCGCGTTGACGTACGGGGTGCGCAGGCGCACGGCACGGCCGAGCACGCGGTGGCCCGTGAGCAGGCTCTCCTCGCCGGTGATCGAGAGCACCCACCGGCGGGTGAGCGCCATCTCGTCGAGCACGAGTCCGGCGAGGTCGTCGCGGGAGTCGAGGGCGAGGTAGCGGCGGGCGATGCCCTCGTCGGTCTTCGCGAGCGACATCTCCACGTTGTCGACCATCGTCGTGAACAGCGGCCAGGAGGCGTAGGCCTCGCGGAGCAGGTCGAGGTCGCCGACGGCCTCGAGCGCGCTGCCCAGCCCGAACCAGCCGGTCAGGTTGACGCGGGCCTGGGTCCAGGCGAAGACCCACGGGATCGCTCGCAGGTCCTCGAGCGACTCGACGGAGAGGCCGCGGCGGGCCGGACGCGAGCCGAGGGCGAGCAGGCCCACCTCCTCCTGGGGGGTGACCCGGGCGAACCACGGCGCGAAGCCGTCGGCCTTCACGAGCTCGAAGAAGCGGCGGCGCGACTCGCGGTCCATCGTCGCCGCCACCTCGGCGAAGCGCTCCGCGGCGCCCGCGTTGCGCTCGCCCACCGCGGGGGAGGAGGCGAGCAGCGTCGCTCCCGCCACCTGCTCGATGTGCCGGGTGGCGATGTCCGGGTTGCCGTAGCGGGCGAAGATGACCTCGCCCTGCTCCGTCAGCTTGAAGCGGCCGTCCACCGATCCGGGCGGCTGCGCGAGGACGGCCCGGTTGGCCGGCCCGCCGCCGCGGCCGAGCGCTCCGCCGCGCCCGTGGAACAGCGTGAGCACGATGCCCTCGTCGGCCGCCCACTGCGCGATGCGCGCCTGCGCGTCGTAGAGCGCGAGCGTCGCCGAGACCGGTCCGACGTCCTTCGACGAGTCGGAGTAGCCGAGCATCACCTCGAGCCGGTTGCCGGTGGCCGCGAGGCGCGCCTGCACCTGGGGGAGGCGGATCATCTCGGCGAGGATGTCGGTCGAGGCGTCGAGGTCGGCGAAGGTCTCGAAGAGCGGGACCGCGTCGATGATCGGCGGCTTGCCGTCGGTCGCCGCCTCGGCCAGTTCGAAGACCGTCCGCAGGTCGTCGGCCGACTGCGTGAAGGAGACGATGTACCGCCTCGCCGCGTCGGTGCCGAAGCGCTCCTGGACCTTCGCGATCGCCCGGAACACCGACAGGACCTCGAGGCCGCGCTCGTCGAGCTCCTCGCCGGCGCGGATCGCGGCGATCGTCTCGCGGTGCACCTTCGAGTGCTGGCGCACCTCGATCTCGGCGAGGTGGAAGCCGAAGGTCTCGAGCTGCCAGACGAAGTCCTGGAGGTCGCCGTAGGCGGCGCGGACGTCCTCGGCCTCGACCAGGGACTCCTGGAGGGTGCGCAGCTCGGCCAGCAGCTCGGCGGCGGCGGAGTAGGCCAGCGGCCCCTCGGACCGGGTCGCGGCCAGGCGCTCGGCCGCGAAGAGCAGGACGCGGCGGTGCGCCTCGTTGGGCGAGCGCTCGGCGATGTCGGCGGCGAGCTCGGGAGCCCGCTCGACGCAGGAGGCCCAGAGCGCCTCGACGGCGGCCGACGGGGGAGTGGTCGACGCGTCGAGGGTCAGCGCGCGGCCCACGCGGCGGGCGACCCGCTCGAGGCCCATGAGGACGTGCTCGGAGGCGATGTCCACCGCAGCGAGGGTCGTCTCGGCGGTGACGAAGGGATTGCCGTCGCGGTCGCCGCCGATCCAGGTGCCCAGGCGGACGAAGGCCGGTGCGACCGGAGCCCGGGTGCCCGAGCCCTCGCCGAGCAGAGCGTCGTCGAGGCGGCGGTAGACGCGGGGGAGCACCGAGAACAGCGACTCGTCGAAGACGCTCATCGCGGTGCGCACCTCGTCGAGGGGAGTGGGCTTGGACTCGCGCAGCGGAGCGGTGCGCCACAGCGTGTCGACCTCGGCCAGCAGCTTGCGGCGGATCTCCACCAGCACGACGCCGCCCATGCGCGGGTCGTCGCGCTGCTCGAGCAGGTCGCTGATGCGGCGGATGGTCGAGGCCACTGCGCGGCGGCGCGCCTCGGTCGGGTGCGCCGTGAGGACCGGGCGGAACTCCAGTCGGGACAGGCGCGCGAACGCCTCGTCCTCCCCGAGCTCCCCGGTCAGCCGGCGCATCGAGGCGAGGATCGAGTCCTCGGGCGACTGCGCGCCGGCGTCGGCCTCGCGCCGGCGCAGCACGCGGACGCGGTGGAACTCCTCCGCCACGTTGACGAGGTGGAAGTAGCAGGTGAACGCCCGGGCGACCTCCTCGGCGCGCTCGAGCGTGAGCGAGGCGACGAACTCCTCCGCCTCCGCGGTCCCGGCGGCGTCGCCGCTGTCGTAGGCGCTGATCGTGAGCGCGCGCAGGCGCTCCACGTCCTCGTAGAGGGAGGGCTCGCCCGACTCGCGGAGCACCTGGCCGAGCAGCTCGCCCAGCAGGTGGACGTCGGCGCGGATCCTCTCGTCGAGCGGAGGCGCGGTCGTCCCGTCGGCGGAGGAGGGGGCGGTGGCGGAGGCGGGTGCTGCGGTCGCGGCGGACGCGTCGGAGAACGGATGCACGGGAGAGACCTTAGCGGCGGTGCGTATCGAGCACATGACGCCTGCGTCACTATCCGAACTGGAATGATCGAGGGGTGACCGTGACAACCGCACCCCCCGCTCCCGCCGTCCAGACCGAGCAGGCGGCACCCCATGTCGTCGTGCTGTTCGGCGCCGTCGGCGACCTGGCCCGGCGCAAGCTCATCCCGGGGATGGCCCACCTCGCGCTCTCCTCCCTCGCACCGGACCTGCAGATCGTCGGCACCTCGCTCGAGGAGCACGACGACGCCTCGTTCCGCGCCTTCGCGAAGCTGGCCTACGACGAGTTCGGGAGCCGCTCCCTGACGCCGGCGCAGTGGGACGAGTTCGCGTCCAAGCTCCGCTACGTCCCGCAGTCCGCCGGTCCGGCCGCGCTGGCCGCCGCCGTGACCGACGCCGAGGCGGTCCTCGGCCCGGACGTGAGCCGGCTGCACTACCTCAGCGTCCCGCCCAGGGCAGCTCTCTCCGTCGTGCGGATGCTCGCCGAGGCCGGGCTGGTCGAGCGCTCGCGGATCATCATGGAGAAGCCGTTCGGCGTCGACCTCGAGAGCGCGGTCGTCCTCAACGCGGAGCTCCACGAGACCTTCAGCGAGGAGCAGATCTTCCGGATCGACCACTTCCTCGGCAAGGAGCCGGCGCAGAACATCCTCGCCTTCCGCTTCGCCAACGGCCTCTTCGAGCCCATCTGGAACCGCAACTTCATCGATCACGTCCAGATCGACATCCCCGAGCGCCTCACGCTCGACCGTCGCGCCGAGTTCTACGAGTCCACCGGCGCGTACAAGGACATGGTCGTCACCCACCTCTTCCAGGTGCTGGCGTTCATGGCTATGGAGCCGCCGACCGCGCTGGAGCCCCAGGCCATCAGCGAGGAGAAGAACAAGGTCTTCCGCTCGATGCGTCCGCTGAACCCCGAGAACGTGGTGCGCGGCCAGTACATCGGCTACCGCGACGAGCCGGGCGTCGCCGCCGACTCCGAGACCGACACCTTCGTCGCGCTGAAGTGCGAGATCGACAACTGGCGCTGGGCGGGAGTGCCGTTCTACCTCCGCACCGGCAAGCGGATGGCCGAGGGCCAGCGCATCATCTCGATCGCGTTCCGCGAGCCCCCGAAGAGCATGTTCCCGCAGGGCTCCGGAGTCGGTGCCCACGGCCCGGACCACCTCACCTTCGACCTGGCGGACGCCTCGAAGGTCTCGCTCTCGTTCTACGGGAAGCGCCCCGGTCCCGGCATGCGGCTCGACAAGCTGAGCATGCAGTTCGCGCTCCAGGAGACCGACCGCGCGGGCGACGCTCTCGAGGCCTACGAGCGCCTGATCCTCGACGCGATGCGCGGAGACCACACGCTGTTCACCACCGCGGAGGGCATCGAGCGGCTCTGGGAGGTCTCCGCGCCCCTCCTGCAGGATCCGCCGCCCGTCCGTCTCTACGCGCCCGGCTCCTGGGGGCCGAACGCCATCCACCAGCTGATCGCGCCGCACGCCTGGCGCCTGCCGTTCGAGCGGGTCTGGCGCGACAAGCGCTGACCACGCCGCCGTGCGCCCCGCCTAGGCTGGGCGCATGGCGCGCACCGGTGAGGACCGGATCTGGACGGTCCCGAACGTCCTCAGCATGGTGCGTCTCGCGCTGGTGCCGGTGTTCCTCGTGCTCGTGGTCCTCGGCGAGGACGCGCTCGCGCTCCTGACCCTCGTCGTCTCGAGCCTCACCGACTACCTCGACGGCTGGATCGCGCGCCGCTTCGACCAGATGACGCGCCTCGGCCGCGTCCTCGATCCGGCCGCCGACCGCCTCTACATCTTCGCCACCGTCCTGGGCCTCGCGGCCCGCGGACTGGTGCCCTGGTGGCTGGTCGCCGTGCTGCTCGCCCGCGACCTGATGCTCGTGGTCCTGGCGGTCGTCCTGGCGAACAACGGCTACGGACCGCTTCCCGTGCACCACCTGGGGAAATTCGCGACCTTCTGCCTCTTCTACGCGCTCCCGCTGATCATGCTGGGGCAGGCGTTCCCGGCCCTCGCGCCCGCCTCGCTCCCCATCGCCTGGGCCTTCGCGCTGTGGGGCGCGTTCCTCTACTGGTGGGCCGGGATCGTCTACGCCGTCCAGACACGGGACCTCGTCCTGGGGGTCCGCACAGGTGCGCAGGGGTCCGACGAGGGTCACGATTCGGATACGCTGACCTGATAGGAGGTACGTCTTGGTCGAGCCCGTCGGTGGAGCATCATCCGCCCAGCACAATTCCGTTCCCGGTGAGCCGTCGACGGAGACGACTCTGACGTTCACCGACGACATCGGCGCCCAGCTCGCCGCTCTCGACAACCGCGCGTCGCGCGAGGAGGCCGAGGCCGTCGGCGCTCTGCCCTCGGGATCCGCGCTGCTGGTCGTGCGGCGCGGACCGAACACCGGCGCCCGCTTCCTCCTCGACACCGACTCCACGACGGTCGGCCGTCACCCCGATGCGGGCATCTTCCTCGACGACGTCACGGTCTCGCGCCGGCACGCCGAGTTCGTCCGCCGGGGCACGGCGTTCGAGGTCCACGACCTCGGCTCCCTGAACGGCACCTACTTCGACGGGGTCCGGATCGAGTCCGCGATCCTCACCGACGGCTCCGAGGTGCAGGTCGGCAAGTTCCGACTCACCTTCTACGCGTCCCGCGCCGACCTCGTCGCCGCTCCGGACGCGTGAGCCGTGGGCCGCTCCTCCGCGCGCGCCCTCCCCACCGGCTCCGCCGCTCTGCTGAGCATCGGGCAGGTGCTGGCCAGGCTGACCAGTGAGTTCCCGGACGTTACCCCGTCCAAGCTGCGCTTCCTCGAGGAGCAGGGGCTCGTCTCGCCGGCCCGCACCGACTCCGGCTACCGCAAGTTCTCGGGCTCCGACGTCGAGCGGCTCCGGATGATCCTCGCGCTGCAGCGCGACCACTACCTCCCCCTCAAGGTCATCCGCGGGTACCTCGACGACATCGACGCCGGGCGCGAGCCCGCCCTGCCGGCCGGTGTCGGGGGTCCGAGCGCCTCGCTCCTCGGCCCCGCCACGCGCTTGACCCGCGAGGGCCTCGCGGCCGAGTCCGGTGCCACGCCCGCTCTCGTCCAGGAGGCCATCGCCGCCGGGCTCGTGCGGGGCGGCGACGTGTTCGGGGACGAGGCCGTGACGACGCTCAAGGCGCTCGTCGACCTCGGCCGATCCGGTATCGAGCCCCGCCATCTCCGACCGCTCCGCGTCGCCGTCGAGCGCGAGATGTCGCTCATCGAGAGCGTCGTCGCCTCCAGCGCCCGCCGCGGAGAGGCGTCCGGCTCCGCCGGCGCTGCCGAGAACGCGGTGGGGCTCGCGACCCAGCTGGGCACGATCCGCGGGGCGATGGTGCGCAGCGCCCTCTCGCGGATCGCCCGCTCGTGAGGGCCGCGCCGCCGGCCGTCGGGCGGCCCGTGCGACACGCCGCGGCGCCGAGGCCGATGTCGTTTACTCGGCCTGCGCCGGTCGGTACGGTAGGGAGCGCGTTCGGAGGATCCGGCGTCCGGATCCGAGAGGCACAGGGATGAGAGAAGTCAGCCGCGACGTCAGCGGCCAGCGCGACCTCGTCCTGTTCACCGACGGACTGCCCGAGCTCGACGCCGACGCGGGCTACCGCGGGGCCGTCGCGGCGCGCGCCGCGGGGATCACCTACCGTCAGCTCGACTACTGGGCGCGGACCGAGCTCGTCGAGCCCACCGTGCGCGGCGCGTCCGGCTCCGGCACGCAGCGCCTCTACGGCTTCCGCGACATCCTCGTGCTGAAGCTGGTCAAGCGCCTGCTCGACACCGGGATCTCGCTCCAGCAGATCCGCACGGCGGTCAACCAGCTCCGCGAGTCCGGGGTCGACGACCTCGCCCAGACGACCCTGATGAGCGACGGCGCGAGCGTCTACCTCTGCACCTCGAACGACGAGGTCATCGACCTGCTCAGCCGCGGCCAGGGCGTCTTCGGCATCGCCGTCGGCAAGGTCCTCCGCGAAGTCGAGTCGAGCCTCGTCGAGCTCGACCATCAGTCGGTCGACCCGGGCGACGAGCTCGCCCAGCGCCGCGCCTCCCGCCGCGTCGGCTGACCGCCCACCCCTCGCGGGTCGGCCGCGGCCCCGGGGACTCCGGGGTCTCCTCCGCGCGCTCAGCTGATCAGGAGCGGACCTGCCTGCAGCCGTGCTGAGCGGGCAACGGGCGGCACCCGAGTCTCACCGAGCTGGTCGAATGGCGGGCCCCGCCCGCGTGATCCGTCCGCCGGACGCGAGCTCCCCGCCGATCACGCCCGCTAGCATGCGGGTCCGATGACGGGCTCCGTCCGTGTCCCGCCCTGCGGATCCGACGATGGGCTCCGCCCGCGCATCGAGAGTCCGCGCTGAACTCCGACGCCGAGCGTCCGCCGGCGCCGTCCCTGGCACTCCTCGGGCACCGAGCATCGCCCGCGTCCCGAGATCTCGAGCCGGAGAAGTCCGGCGGACCCGCCGGCCCTAGGTCGCCGCGGGGACCTGCTCGCCGATGCGTCCGGTGCGGATGACGCGGTCGAGCAGCAGGTCGAAGTTGTGCGCCATCTCCTGGGCGCTCTCCCCGGGCCAGACGTGGACGGGCTTCGCCGCGCCCTGCGCCTGCTGAAGGGAGGTGCGCTCCGGGAGCTGCGGGCTGAGGACGAGCGGCCCGAACATGTCGCGCAGCTCCTTGATCCGGAACTGGTGCTCCAGCGACTGGACGCGGGCGCGGTTGACGATGATGCCCAGCGGCTGGAGGCGCGGGCTGAGTCCGCGGCGGATCTCCTCGATCGCCCGGAGCGCCCGGTCGGCGGCGGCCACCGAGAACAGGCCCGGCTCCGTGACGACGGCGACGCGGTCGCTCGCGGCCCAGGCCGTGCGGGTCAGGGCATTGAGCGAGGGGGCGCAGTCGATCAGCACGAGGTCGTAGTCGGCCTCGACGCTCGCGAGGGCCTCCTCGAGCTTCCAGATGTCGCGGATGCTGGGGTGCGGCCCGTCGAAGTTGATCGCGGAGGGGCTGCCGATCAGCACGTCGATCGTGCCGTGGTGCTCCTTGGTCCAGCCGGAGGGGGCGATCGCCGAGCGGACGATCTTCTCCTTCGGCGACGTCAGGACGTCGGCGATGTTGAGGTGGCCGGCGACGTTGATGTCCATTCCGGTCGACACGTCGGACTGGGGATCGAGGTCGACGACCAGCGTTCGCAGGCCCTTCGAGAACGCCGCGGATGCAAGGCCGAGCGTCACCGTGGTCTTGCCGACGCCGCCCTTGAGGGAGCTCACGCTGAGTACATGCATGGCTGACTACTTTACGTTCCTCCGGGCGGCAGAACCTAACCGTTCGCTGCACGCGCCGTCCGCGCCGCCTCCGGAAGCGGGCCGCACTAGCAGTCGGAGCGCGCTCCGACCAACCCGCCCGGCGCGATCCGGGCCCGCCGGTACACTCGTCCTGAGCGGAAGGAGGCTCGTTCGCATGGATGAGCGCAACGACGAACAGCCCGACACCGACACCGGCACCGGTCCCACGCCGCGGACCGCCATGGACGCGGCTCGGGAATCGGGTCAGTACTCCCCGCGAGCGAGCGACACCGCTCCGACCCTCCTGCCCGACGGCGTGCGGATCACCCCGCCCGGCCCGCGGCGCCGCTCCACCGCCCCCGCTCCGGTCGAGGACGAGGACGCGATCGACGTCGGCCGCCTCGGCCTGCCGCCCTCGCGCTCGCGCGCTCTCGTGCCCCCGGAGCCGAGTCCTGCTCCGACCCCCTCACCGGCTCCCGCTCACCCGTCCGGCGCGAACGGACCGGTCTCGGCGGGGATCCCCGCCCGAGCGGAGTCCGCCGAGAAGCCCGCGGCGTCCGAGTCCGCGGGGGAGCCCGCCGCCGTCCCCACGCGCCGCGACCGCCTCCGCGCCGAGTCCTCGAGCGCCGCTCCCGCCCCGTCCGCGCCGAGCGCCGCCGTCCCCGAGTCGGCGTCGATGCTCACCCCGGACAGGCTCCTGGAGGTCAACCGCAAGACCCGTCCCGCTCCCACGGGCGGCTGGCACCGCTTCCTCTACGGCCTGACCTTCCACACGGTCAACCTCGGCGACTCCGCGAAGGTGAAGGCGTGGAAGGCGATGGACGAGCGGATCGGCCGGCAGTTCGAGGGCGGCACCCGCTTCGTCCCGGTAATGACCCGCAAGGGCGGCGTCGGCAAGACCACGGTCACGACGCTCCTGGGCATGGCCCTCGCCGACGCGCGCGAGGACCGCATCATCGCGGTCGACGCGAACCCCGACCGCGGCACCCTGGCCGAGCGCGTCCCCAAGCAGACGCGGGCGACCGTCCGCGACGTCGTGAACCGCGCGGCCGGCGTGACGGGGTTCACCGAGTTCTCGACGATGGTCTCCCGCGACGAGACCCGCCTCGACGTCCTCGCCTCCGACACCGACCCGCAGCTCTCCGAGGCCTTCGACGAGGACGACTACAACGTGGTCGCCGACCTGGTCGAGCGCTTCTACTCGATCATGCTCACCGACTGCGGCACGGGCATCGTGCACTCGGTGATGCGGCCCACGCTGCAGCGCGCCGACACGGTGGTGATCGTCTCGGGCGGCAGCGTCGACGAGGCCCGCCTGGCCTCCGAGACCCTCACCTGGCTGGACGCGAACGGCTACGGCGCCCTGGTGCGCAACGCGGTCGTCGCGCTCAACACGGCGACGCAGGGCACGAGCCTGGTGAAGCTGGAGGAGATCGAGTCGCACTTCCGCTCCCGCGTCCGCGACATCGTCCGCATCCCCTACGACCCGGTGCTCGCCGCCGGATCCGTGGTGAAGTGGGAGCAGCTGCGCGAGGGCACGAAGGACGCCGCACGCCTGCTCGCCGCGCTAGTGGTCGAGGGCATGCCGGTCCGACGTGTCTGAGCCCCGGGGCTCCGAGGCGGCGTCCGCCGCGTTCCAGGACCGCACCGACGGACCCGACGCGACCACCGACTCCTTCGACTTGATCGTCATCGGGGCCGGCTCCGGCAACTCGATCGTCGGTCCGGAGTTCGACGGCCTGCGGGTCGCGATCCTCGACGACGGGGAGTGGTTCGGCGGCACCTGCCTCAACGCCGGCTGCATCCCGACCAAGATGTTCGTCCATGTCGCCGACGTGATCACCGACGTCGACCAGGGCGGCCCGATCGGCGTCCACTCCCGCCTCCGCCGCCCCGAGTGGGCCGAGGTGCGCGACCGGGTGTTCGGCCGGATCGACGCGATCAGCGAGGGCGGTTTCGAGTACCGCGATCAGCGCTCCCCGAACGTGACCGTCCTCCGCGAGAGCTTCGGCTTCGAGTCGCTCGGAGACGGCGACCGCCCGCACGTCCTCGTCAGCGCCAGCGGTGCCCGCATCAGTGCGCCGCAGGTGGTCGTGGCCGCCGGCTCGCGGCCCAGGCCGCTCCTCGCCGCGTACGAGCCGGACCCCCGCATCCAGGACTCCTCCTCCGTCATGCGGCTCGACGAGCTCCCCGAGCGGATGCTGATCCTCGGCGGCGGCGCGGTGGCCGTCGAGTTCGCCCACGTCTTCTCCTCCTTCGGCACGGCCGTGACCGTCGCCGTCCGCGGCGACCGCCTCCTCCGCGCCCTCGACGAGGACGTCTCGCGCCGGTTCACCGGGATCGCCGCCGAGCGGTACACGGTGCTCACCGGAGTGAGCGCCGAGAGCGTCGACGCCCGCCCTGACGGGCTCCGCGTCGCCCTCAGCGACGGCACGACGGTCGAGACCGACCTGCTCCTCGTCGCCCTCGGCCGCGACCCCAACAGCGACACGGTCGCCGCCGCCTCCGTCGGGATCGATCTGCACGAGGACGGCCGGATCAGCGTCGACCCCGAGCAGCGCGTCCTCTCCGGCGGACGCCCCGTGCCCGGCCTCTTCGCCCTCGGCGACGTGTCGTCCCGCTGGCAGCTCAAGCACGTCGCCAACCACGAGGCGCGCCTCGTGGCGCACAACCTCCTGCACCCGGGCGAGCTGCTCTCCGACACCCTCTCGCCGGTGCCCGGCGCGATCTTCGCCCACCCGCAGATCGCCCACTTCGGGCTCACCGCGGCCGAAGCGCGGGACCAGGGCCTGGACGTCGTCACCGTCACCCAGGAGTACGGTTCCACCGCCTTCGGCTGGGCGCTCGAGGACGACTCCAGCGCCTGCCTCCTGGTCGTCGGCATCGACGGCGCCCTCCTCGGCGCGCACATCATCGGGCCGCAGGCCAGTATCCTCATTCAGCCGCTCGTCCAGGCCGCCAGCGCCGGCACCGGCATCCGCGGACTCGCCCGCAGCCAGTACTGGCCGCACCCCGCAGCGAGCGAAGTCGTCGAGAACGCCCTCCTGAGCGCGGAGGAGGCCCTGAGGGAGCGCACCACATGACCGAACGCCAGATCCGCATCTTCGGGGACCCGGTGCTGAAGACCCCGTCCACGACCATCGAGACGGTCGACGCCGGCGTCCGCGGCCTCGTCCAGGACCTCGTCGACAGCGTCCGACCGCCCGGACGCGCCGGCGTCGCAGCCCCCCAGATCGGCGTCAACCTCCGCGCCTTCAGCTACAACGTCGACGGCGTCATCGGGTACATCCTCAACCCCGAGATCATCGAGCTCAGCGGAGACCCGCAACCGGTCGACGAGGGCTGCCTCTCCGTCCCGAACCTCTGGTACCCCGCGATCCGCTACCCGCACGCGAAGGTCCGCGGCACCGACCTCGACGGCAACGAGATCGTCCTCGAAGGCGACGGCCTCATGGCCCAGGCCCTCCAGCACGAATGCGACCACCTCGACGGACGCCTCTACCTCGACCGCCTCTCCCAGGACGACCGCCGCGCCGCCATGAAGGCCGTCCGGGAATCCGACTGGTTCTGAGTTCGATTCCGGGCCGGTCCCTGCCCGGCCCGGCGCGGTCGGCTTTTCGGGGTGGGCGCGTTCTGTGGAGCGTCGTGCGTTCCGCCGACGGGAAAGCGCTGGGACGCGCTTTCCCGGATACGGCTGTGTCGAGGGGGAGCCGGTCCTTGTCCGGCTCCGCGCGGTCGGCTTTTCGGGGTGGGCGCGTTCGGTGGAGCGTCGTGCGTTCCGCCGACGGGAAAGCGCTGGGACGCGCTTTCCCGGATACGGATGTGTTGGTGGGGAGGCGGTCCTTGCCCGGCTCCACGCAGTCGGCCGCTCGAGGTGGGCGCGTTCCATGGAGCGTCGTGCGTTCCGCCGACGGTGAAGCGCTGGCACGCGCTTCACCGGATACGGCTGTGTTGAGGGGGAGCCGGTCCT
>NZ_PSTM01000007.1:78791-179691 GCF_002930875.1 Rathayibacter sp. AY1A5
CGAGGTGGGCGCGTTCCATGGAGCGTCGTGCGTTCCGCCGACGGTGAAGCGCTGGCACGCGCTTCACCGGATACGGCTGTGTTGAGGGGGAGCCGGTCCTTGCCCGGCTCCGCGCGGTCGGCTTTTCGAGGTGGGCGCGTTCTGTGGAGCGTCGTGCGTTCCGCCGACGGGAAAGCGCTGGGACGCGCTTTCCCGGATACGGCTGTGTTGGTGGGGAGCCGGTCCTTGCCCGGCTCCGCGCAGTCGGCCGCTCGAGGTGGGCGCGTTCCATGGAGCGTCGTGCGTTCCGCCGACGGTGAAGCGCTGGCACGCGCTTCACCGGATACGGCTGTGTTGAGGGGGAGCCGGTCCCTGCCCGGCCCGGCGCGGTCGGCACCGCGACAGGGGCGCGTCGAGGAGAGCGTCGGGCGTTCCGCCGACGGGATAGAGCTGGGCGCGCTGTCCCGGAGGCGGCTGCGATCGGGACGGCCTGGTGGTAACGGCGGGAGAGCGCGGGGTCAGCGGAGGGAGATGCCCTCGGTGGCGGGGGCGGCGGAGTAGACGGCGGCGATGGTGTCGGCGAAGTCGGCGAGGATGACGTTCCGCTTGATGCTCATCTTCGGAGTCAGGTGACCGCTCGCCTCCGTGAACTCGGTCGGGAGGATCACGAACTTCCGGATCGACTCGGCGCGGGACACGCGCTCGTTCGCCGCATCGACGGCCCGCTGCACCTCGGCCAGAACGACCGGGTTCACGGCCGCGTCCTCGAGTGAGAGGCCCTTGTCCTGCCCGTTGTTGGCGAGCCACGTCGGCAGCATCTCGGAGTCGAGCGTGACCAGAGCGGCGATGAACGGGCGCTGATCGCCGACGACGACGACCTGGCCGACCAGCGGGTTCGCGCGGATCGGATCCTCCAGCGCCGCCGGAGCGACGTTCTTGCCGCCGGCGGTGACGATGATCTCCTTCTTCCGCCCGGTGACGCGCAGGTACCCGTCCTCGTCCAGGGTTCCGAGGTCGCCCGTGCGGAACCACTCGCCGTCGAACGACTCGGCCGTCGCCGCCTCGTTGTTCCAGTAGCCGCCGAAGACGTCGATGCCGCGCACCTGGATCTCGCCGTCGCCCGCGATCCGGATCGAGACCCCGGGCATCGCCGGGCCCACCGAGCCGATCTTGAACCGCTCGGTGCGGTTGACCGTGGCGGGCGCCGTCGTCTCCGTGAGGCCGTAGCCCTCGAGGATCTTGATGCCGAGGCTGTGGAAGAAGTGCCCGAGCCGGTCTCCCAGCGGCGCCGAGCCGGACACGGCGAAGCGGACGTTCCCGCCCATGGCGGTGCGCAGCTTCGAGTACACGAGCCGGTCGAAGAGGAGGAACTGCAGCTTCAGCGCGAGCGGCACCGAGCCCGCCTCGAGCGCCATCGAGTGGGCGACGGCGACGTCGGCCGCGCGGCGGAAGATCTTCCCCTTCCCTCCGGCCTCGGCCTTCTGCTCCGCGGAGTTGTAGACCTTCTCGAACACGCGCGGCACGGCCAGGAGGAACGTCGGCTTGAAGGACGCGAGCGAGGGGAGCAGCTGCCTGGTGTCGGCCTGGTGCCCCACCTTCACCCCGCCGTGCACGCAGAGGATCGCGATGAAGCGGGCGAACACGTGCGCGGTGGTGATGAACAGCAGCGTCGACGCGCCGGGCTGGTGGATCAGCTCCGTCAGGGCGACCGCCGAGTTGCGGCTGAGCTCGACGAAGTTCGAGTGCCGGATGATGCAGCCCTTGGGGCGGCCGGTGGAGCCGGAGGTGTAGATGATCGTCGCGATGTCGGTGCCGGTCGCCAGCGAGCGGCGGCGCTCGATCTCGGCGTCCGGCACGTCGACGCCGCGCGCGACGAGCTTGTCCAGATCGCCCAGCCCGATCTGCCAGGCGAGTCGGACCTCGGGAAGGTCGGCGCGGATCTCGTCGAAGCGGGCGAAGTGCTCGGGAGTCTCGACGATCGCGGCGTGCGCGCCGGAGTCGGCGAGGTTCCACTGCACCTGCGCGGGGGAGGAGGTCTCGTACACCGGGACGAGGATCCCGCCGGCGAACCAGACGGCGAAGTCGATCAGCGTCCACTCGTATCGCGTCTTGCAGATCAGCCCGACCTTCTCGCCCGGCTCGAGGCCGGCGGCGACGAAGCCCTTCGCGAGGGCCGTGACCTGGTCGAGGAACTCCTGCGCCGTCACATCGCGCCAGCCGTCGCCGTCGAGCAGCGCGAAGAGCGGGCGATCGGGCGTCTCGCGGACGCGGTCCAGCAGGAGGGCGGTCGTGTTGGCCTGGGGATCGGCCGGAACCACCAGGGGGGAATCGAACTGGTCCACGGCAACTCCTTCGGTACCTGAATGAACGTCGTCTCCACCCTACCGGCGCGGCGCAAGCTGTGGATCCGTTCAGGGTAACGATCCAGGGGTGGCTCCGCGAGGAGGGCCGACACGCGTCGCCGGGTCTCGCCGCTGAGCCGCATCGGAGCGCTCGCGGTCACTACACTCGTCCTGGCCGCCGCTCAGGGCGGCCCGCCGACGCTGCCGCGCCGGTGGCGACGGGAAGGCGGTTCGCGTGCACGCGATCGGGATCGACATCGGCGGCACGAAGATCGCCGGAGCCCTGGTCGACGAGTTCGGGGGGATCCTCCGCGAGGACCGTCGGCCCACTCCCGCCGGGCACCCCGAGCTGATCGTCGACGTCGTGGTCGAGATGGTCGAGCATCTGCGCTCCGGCCTGCTCCCGGGAGACGTCTCCGCGGTCGGAGTCGCCGCCGCCGGCTTCATCGACGCCTCGCAGTCGATCGTCTACTACGCCCCGAACATCAACTGGCGCAACGAGCCCTTCCGCGAGAAGCTCTCGGCCCGCATCGACCTGCCGATCATCATCGAGAACGATGCGAACGCCGCCGGCTGGGCCGAGTTCCGCTACGGCTCGGGCCGCCTCGTCAGCGACATGCTGATGCTCACCATCGGAACCGGAGTGGGTGGCGCGATCGTCATCAACGACCGGCTCCTGCGCGGCGGCTTCGGCGCAGCGGCCGAGATCGGGCACATGCGCGTCGTCCCCGGAGGCCTGCCCTGCGGCTGCGGCGCCCGCGGCTGCATCGAGCAGTACGGCTCGGGCCGCGCGCTCCAGCGCTTCGCCGGCGAGCTGGCCGACGCGGGCGGGATCGGCCAGGGCATCGCCGACGCCCGCGCCCGCAACGGCGGCGAGCTGAACGGCCACCTCATCTCCGAGCTGATCACCGCCGGCGACCTCGGCGCCCTCGCGGCGCTGCGACAGCTCGGCCACTGGCTGGGCGAGGCGGCGGCCAGCCTGAGCGCCGTCCTCGACCCGCAGATGTTCGTCATCGGCGGCGGAGTGGCGCAGGCGGGCGACCTCCTGCTGGACCCCATCCGCCAGGCCTACCTCGACAACCTCCCCGCCCGGGGCTACCACCCCGAGCCCGAGTTCCGCATCGCGGAGCTCGTCAACGACGCCGGAGTCGTGGGGGCCGCCGACCTGGCGCGCCTGCACGCGAGCTCCCTCTAGCGGCACCCGCCGCACCCGATCCGCCGCACCGCCGAGGAGCCCGATGTTCTACTGGTTCATGAAGCACATCGTCGCGGGCCCGCTCCTGAAGACGATCTTCCGGCCGTGGGTGGTCGGCGCCGACAAGGTGCCGCAGAACGGCGGCGTGATCCTCGCGAGCAACCACCTCTCCTTCATCGACTCCGTGATCCTCCCGCTGGTGATCGAGCGGAACATGGTCTTCCTCGCCAAGAGCGACTACTTCACCGGCAAGGGCCTCAAGGGCTGGGCGACGCGGACGTTCTTCACCGCCACGGGGATGCTGCCCATCGACCGCTCCGGTGGCAAGGCGTCGGAGGCCTCGCTCAACACGGGCCTCCGCGTCCTCGCGGGCGGCCACGCCCTGGGCATCTATCCCGAGGGCACGCGCAGCCCCGACGGCCGCATGTACCGCGGCCGCACCGGTGTCGCGCGCATGGTCCTCGAGGCCCGCGTGCCCGTCATCCCGGTCGCCATGATCGACACCGCGCGCATCATGCCCATCGGCAAGCGCCTGCCGAAGCTGGGCCGCATCGGCATCGTCTTCGGGGAGCCGCTCGACTTCAGCCGCTTCGAGGGCATGGAGGGCGACCGGTTCATCCTCCGCTCGATCACCGACGAGATCATGTACGAGCTCCTCGCCCTGAGCGGCCAGGAGTACCTCGACGTCTACGCGACCTCGGTCAAGGAGAAGCGCGCGGCCCTCACCCGCTGAGCGCCCGCTCGACGCCGGGGCCACCTCCCGGCCGAGCGCTCTGCCAGGCGATAAGCTCGTCAACCGCTGCCGTCCGTCCGGACGGCGGCCCTCCGCGCGCCGCTGGCGCCCGTCAGAACCGGGAACACCCTCGTGGTCATCGATCCGAACGAACCGTACGTCCTCGCCGCCCCCTCCGTGGTCGCCGGCCTGGACTATTGGCGCGAGCTCGAGATCAAGCAGCAGCCGCAGTGGCCCGATGCGGAGGCCGTGCGAGCGGCGTCCGCCGAGGTGGCCGCGCTCCCTCCGCTGGTGTTCGCCGGCGAGGTGGACCAGCTGCGCGAGCGTCTCGGAGCCGCGGCCCGCGGCGAGGCGTTCCTCCTGCAGGGCGGCGACTGCGCCGAGACCTTCGCCGGAGCGACCGCCGAGCAGATCCGCAACCGCGTCAAGACCGTGCTGCAGATGGCCGTCGTCCTGACCTACGGCGCGAGCATGCCCGTCATCAAGATGGGCCGGATGGCCGGCCAGTTCGCGAAGCCGCGCTCGAGCGACCTCGAGACCCGCGGCGACGTGACCCTGCCCGCCTACCGCGGCGACATCGTCAACGGCTACGACTTCACCCCGGAGTCGCGCGCCGCGGACCCGCGCCGCATCGTGCAGGGCTACCACACCGCCGCCTCGACGCTGAACCTCATCCGCGCCTTCACGCAGGGCGGATTCGCCGACCTGCGCCTCGTCCACTACTGGAACAAGGGCTTCACCGAGAACCCGCAGAACCAGCGCTACGAGCAGCTGGCCCGCGAGATCGACCGCGCGGTCAAGTTCATGGTGGCGTGCGGGGCCGACTTCGAGGGCATGAAGCGCACCGAGTTCTACACCGGCCACGAGGGCCTGCTGATGGACTACGAGCGCCCCATGACGCGCATCGACTCGCGGACCGGCACGCCGTACAACACCTCCAGCCACTTCATCTGGATCGGCGAGCGCACCCGCGAGCTCGACGGCGCGCACGTCGACTTCCTGTCGCGGGTGCGCAACCCGATCGGCGTGAAGCTCGGCCCGTCGACCACGCCCGAGACGATGCTCGAGCTGATCGACAAGCTCGACCCCGAGCGGGAGCCCGGTCGCCTCACCTTCATCACCCGCATGGGTGCCGGGAGGATCCGCGACGCCCTCCCGCCGCTGCTCGAGGCCGTCAAGCGGAGCGACGCCCTGCCGCTGTGGGTGACCGATCCGATGCACGGCAACGGCCTGACGACGCCGACCGGCTACAAGACCCGTCGCTTCGACGACGTGGTCGACGAGGTCAAGGGCTTCTTCGAGGCGCACCGCGCCGCGGGGACGCACCCCGGCGGCATCCACGTCGAGCTCACGGGCGACGACGTCACCGAGTGCCTCGGCGGCTCGGAGCACATCGACGAGGCGACGCTCGCCACCCGGTACGAGTCGGTCTGCGACCCGCGCCTCAACCACATGCAGTCCCTCGAGCTCGCGTTCCTCGTGGCGGAGGAGCTCCGGGGCCGCGCGATCTGATCCGGCCCCGACCGCCGGTCGAGTCCCCGTCGAGGGGCTCGACCGGCGGCGTCAGGTCGTGATGGTGATCGACAGCTGGATCGTCGTGCCGCGCTGCACGAGATCGCCGGCCTTGTTGGACTGGTTCGTGACCTTGGTCAGCTCGTTCGGCGCCGCGTCGATCAGCGGGCCGAGCGTCGTCAGGGAGTAGCTCCACGACAGGTCCGCCGCCTCGAGGGCCGCCTTCGCCTCGTCGCGGTTCATCCCCACGACGTTCGGCACGGCGACGGGCTCGGGCCCCTTCGACACGACGACCGAGACGGTGTCGCCGGTCACGGCGGGCGCCTCCGGGTTCGCCTGCGTGAGGACGACGCCCGCGGCCACGGTGTCGCTCCAGTCCTCGCCGCTGCGGTCGAGGGCGAGACCGGCCGCCTCCGCCTTCGCCGTCGCGTCGTCGATCGAGAGGCCGACGACGTTCGGGATCGGTCCGAGACTCACCACCATCGCGATGGTGCTGGTCTCGGACATCGTCTCGGGCAGCGCCGATCCGTCAGGCAGCGAGGCGGAGACGACCACACCCGCGTCGACGTCGGCGTCGAAGATCTTCGAGACGTCGCCGACGGTGAAGGAGCCGCCCGTCACCGCGGCGGCAGCGTCGGCCTCCGAGAGGCCGGCGAGCGACGGGACCGGCAGCTGGCGCGGCCCGCTCGAGACGGTCAGCGTGATGACGGAGCCCTTGTGCACCCCCTGCCCGCCGGGCGGATCGGAGCTCACCACCGTCCCCGCGGGCACGGTGAGGTCGGGCGTCTCCTGCGGCTGCACCTCGAAGCCCTGCGCCTGCAGCTGGGCCGTCGCGTCCTGCTGCGACTGGCTGACGACGTCCGGGATCGACACGATCGCGCCGGGTCCCTCGCCGAACCACCAGGCCGTCCCGCCGCCGATGAGCGCCAGGAGGAGCACGACCACCGTGAGCAGGACGCCGCGACGCCGTCGGACGCGGCGCCTGCTCGCGAGCCGGGCGACGGTGTCGTCGTCCTCGTCGACCACGAGCACCGCTCCGGGCGCCGGCGCCGGGTCGAAGACCGAGGTCTGCCCGGGCTCCGCCGTATCGAAGACGGCCGTCGCGGGCGCCGGATCGGCGACGGGCGCCGGGAGCGGGGTGACCGCCTGCGTGTCGCCGCGGCGGTCGCTCGGTGTGATGCCCATGAGCCGCTCGGCCTCGAGCAGCTGCGCGAGCATGACACCGGCGTCGCGGGGCCGCATGTCCGGGTCGCGCTCGGTCGCCCAGAGGACGAGCTCGTCGAGCGAGGTGGGGACGGAGGCGACCGTCGCGCTGGGGTACGGGACGGAGTCGTTCGCGTGCTGGTACGCGATCTGCATCGGCTGCTCGCCCGTGAAGGGCTGCTGTCCGGTGAGCATCTCGTAGATCATGATCCCGATGGCGTATATGTCGCTGCGGGTGTCGGCGGTGCCCCGCGTGACCAGCTCGGGGGAGAGGTAGGCGATCGTGCCGAGGAGGGCCTGACCGGAGGCGGTGTTGGCGGAGGCGGCGCGCGCGAGGCCGAAGTCGCCGATCTTGATCCGGCCGTCGTCGGCGAGGAGCACGTTCTCGGGCTTGAGGTCGCGGTGGAGGATCCCGGCGCGGTGCGCGGCGGCGAGACCCGAGAGCACGGAGTGCATGATGTCGACGACCTGCTGGGCGGTCAGCCGGCCGCGCTCCTTGAGCAGGTCGCGCAGGGTGATCCCGGGGAGGTACTCCATCACCAGGTAGGCCATGTCTGAGTCCTGGCCCTGGTCGAAGACGCTGACCACGTTCGGGTGGGCGAGACGGGCGGCGGAGCGCGCCTCCTGGACGAAGCGGTTCTTGAACGTCGCGTCGTCGGAGAGGTGGCCGTGCATGACCTTCATCGCCACGCGGCGCTCGAGGCGCTGATCGTGCGCGAGGTAGACCGTCGCCATGCCGCCGCGGGCGATCCTCGAGCGCACCTCGTACCGGCCGTCGACGAGACGGCCGAGGAGAGGGTCGAGCTGGCTGGTGGTCACGCGACGAGTCTAGGCAAGACCCCCGGGGGAACCGGTGAGCGACGCCCGGGCGGCGCAGGACGGGCCCGACTCCTTCTCCGGGGCGCCCGCAGTTGGCGGCCCTCCGGGCTCGTGGCAGTCTTGACGCGTGACCGACTCGTCCGCTTCCCCCGCCACCTCGACCGATTCCGAGCTCGAGTGGCTGACCGTCCCCGACCTCGTGGAGCTGACCGGGCTCGGCGCCGGCCGGGTCCGCCGCCTCCTCGAGGAGCGCCACCTGCTCGGCACCCGCCGCGACGGCGTGCTGAAGGTCCCCGCCCTCTTCCTCCGCGACGGGGAGCCGATGAGCGAGATCCGCGGCACCGCGATCCTGCTCGCCGACTCCGGCTTCACCGACGACGAGGCGGTCGACTGGATGCTGACGGTCGAGGAGAGCCTGGGCACGAGCCCGATCGTCGCCCTCCGCGCCGGCCGCAAGGCCGAGGTCCGGCGGGTCGCCCAGGCCCTGGCCTGATCCCGCTGGTCCGCTCCTAGGAGGTGCGGACCGTGACCTGGGCGGCCAGCTCGCGCAGCTCCGCCACGCCCTCCGTGCGGAGCGGCGCGTCGGGGAGGACCGCGATCGCCGCTGCCACCTCCTGGTCGATGCGCTCCTCGAGCCGCTCGAGGGCGCCGCTGCCCGCGATGATCTCCTGCGCCCGCGCGATGGACGCCGCGTCGGCGTCGCTCCGGCCCACGACCGCGTCGAGCTCGGCCCGCTCGCCCGGCGAGCACGCGCCGCGGGCGAGGCCGAGCAGCACGGTGCGCTTGCCCTCCCTCAGATCGTCGCCGGCCGGCTTTCCCGTCACCGCCGGGTCGCCGAAGACTCCGAGGACGTCGTCGCGCAGCTGGAAGGCGATCCCGACCGGGAGCCCGAAGCGGCGCAGGGCGTCCAGCTGAGCGTCGTCGCCGCCGGCGAGGGAGCCGCCGATCACCAGAGGCGCCTCGATGCTGTACTTCGCGCTCTTGTAGACCACCACCCGCTCCGCCCGCTGCAGGTGCTCGTGCTCGGGGTGCTGCACCCACGCGCTCTCCTCGAGGATGTCGAGGTACTGGCCCAGCGTGACCTCGGTGCGCATCAGGTTGAACTCGGCGCGCGCGCGCTCGGCCGCGACTCGATCCCCGAGCGACCACTCCGCCGCGGCGAAGATCTCGTCCGACCAGACCAGGAGGAGGTCGCCGAGGAGGATCGCGGACGAGCGGCCGAACTCGTCGCGGTCGCCGGTCCAGCCGCCGTCGGCGTGGAAGGAGGAGAAGCGCCGGTGCGCCGCGGGAGCGCCGCGGCGGGTGTCGGAGTTGTCGATCACGTCGTCGTGGACGAGGGCGGCGGCGTGGAACAGCTCCAGCCCGGCGCCCACCCTCGCGATCGGATCGGAGCCGCTCGGATGGGCCTCGCTCGAGGTGCTCGACACCGCGTTCCAGCCCGCCTCGCAGAAGCGCGCGCGGAACCGCTTGCCCCCGCTGAGAAAGTCCCGCGAAAGGTCGCCGAGGGCGGAGACGTCCTCTCCTATGGAGCGCAGAATTGGCGTGCGCCCGGTGAGGAATTCATCGATTCGGAGCTGGACGCGATCGACCAGTCGAGAGCTGTGGTTCACCCGACCAGCCTATGCACCGAAGGTGCCTGGTGCCTGCGTCGGGCTCGGTCTACACTGAAGCGCCGCCCGACCGGTCGAGCCCAGACGCCGCCTATTCCGGTGCCGATCCCCGAAAGGGTCGACGCCGCACCCTGAAGGGGTCACGATGCCGCTTTCGGAACACGAGCAACGGCTCCTCGATGAGATGGAGCGGAACCTCTACCAGAACGACGCCGATTTCGTGGCGGCGGTCGGCAAGGGGCGCGGCGGCACCAACTACCGGGCCCTCGTGCTCGGCATCCTGCTCGGCATCCTCGGTCTCGCCGTGCTCGTCGCGGGCGTGGTCGTGCGCCAGCCCCTCGTCGGCATCCTCGGGTTCGCCTTCATGCTCGGCGGCGTGATCGTGGCCATGCGCCCGGCCGCCGGCGGCTCCGCCGAGCCCGGCCTGCCCGACGTCGGCCGTCCGTCGAAGCCCCGCTCGGGCAACCGCCAGGGGTCCGGCTTCATGGACCGACTGAACGACAGATGGGATAACCGCGGAGACGGGCGCGGCTAGCCCCCCCTCCGCTCCACCACAGGGTCGATCCTCACGGATCGGCCCTTTTTTCGTGCCCGCGGACTCCCTCCCGCGGCCTTCCCCCTCCACTTCGCCCCACTGTCGCGATTCCGCGGAAACACGCGGATGACCGGGGCCTCTCCGGCGCGCCCCGCGCCGCGCCGGGGTTGTGAGTGGGGGGAAGTGGAGTACTGTGGAGGACACACCATCCTTGGCCGGAAGAAGTGGGGGGCAGTCCGTGTTCCTCGGCACCTATTCCCCCAAGCTCGACGAGAAGGGCCGCGTGATCCTCCCCGCCAAGTTCCGCGACGAGCTCTCCTCCGGAGTCGTCGTCACGCGCGGCCAGGAGCGGTGCCTGTACGTGTTCAGCCAGGCCGAGTTCGAGGTGATGCACGAGAAGATCCGGCAGGCGCCGGTGACCAGCAAGCAGGCGCGGGACTTCCTCCGGGTGTTCCTCTCGGGCGCGAGCGCCGAGACGCCGGACAAGCAGAACCGCGTGACCCTTCCGGCTCCGCTGCGCGCCTACGCCGGCCTCGACCGCGACCTCACCGTCATCGGAGCGGGCAACCGCGCCGAGATCTGGGCGCAGGGCGCCTGGGAGACCTACCTGCAGGAGCAGGAGTCCGTGTTCTCCGACACCCAGGAGGAGGTGATCCCCGGCCTGTTCTAGGTCCTGTCGCGCGACTCCCAGCCACTCGGCGCCCGGACGCACCTTCCCCGGTGTCCGGACGCGAGGTGGATGGGGATCGGACGACAGGAACGGGAACGGCGGGACCGCCATGGCAGAGAACACTCCGAAGGACGCTCCGCGCCCGACCGAGGAGCGGCACCTCCCGGTGCTGCTCGAGCGCTGCGTCGAGCTCCTCGCTCCGGCGCTGGAGCGCGACGGGGCGGTCGCCGTCGACGCGACGCTCGGCATGGGCGGGCACTCGCTCGCGCTGCTCGAGCGCTTCCCCGGCCTGCACCTCGTGGGCCTGGACCGCGACCCCGAGGCGCTGCAGCTCGCGGGGGAGCGGCTCTCCGCCCACGCCTCCCGGATCGACCTCGTGCACGCCGTCTACGACGAGCTGCCCGACGTGCTCGACGAGCTGGGCATCGACACGATCGACGGTGCGCTCTTCGACCTCGGCGTCTCCTCGCTCCAGCTCGACGAGACCGAGCGCGGCTTCTCCTACTCCAAGGACGCGCCGCTCGACATGCGGATGGACTCGACCGCCCCGCTCACGGCGGCGAGCATCCTCGCCGACTACGACGAGACCGCCCTGCGCCGCATCTTCCACGAGTACGGCGAGGAGCGCCTCGCCGCGCGCTACGCCAAGAAGATCGTGGAGGCCCGTCGCGAGGCTCC
The DNA here is from genome assembly GCF_002930875.1 of Rathayibacter sp. AY1A5. NCBI lineage: Bacteria > Bacillati > Actinomycetota > Actinomycetes > Micrococcales > Microbacteriaceae > Rathayibacter > Rathayibacter sp. AY1A5. Next base: position 90,068 of record NZ_PSTM01000007.1, read on the forward strand.
GCTGGAGCGCTCCGGCCGTCTCGTCGAGATCATCCAGGCGGCGACCCCGGTCGCGATCCAGCGGAACGGCCACCCCGCCAAGCGCGTCTTCCAGGCGCTGCGGATCGAGGTCAACCAGGAGCTGTCCGTCCTCGAGCGGGCGATCCCCGCCGCGCTGGGCCGGATCAACGAGGGCGGGCGGATCGTCGTCGAGGCGTACCAGTCGCTCGAGGACCGGATCGTCAAGCGCGCGCTCCAGGCCGCGTCCTCCTCCACCGCCCCGGCCGGCCTCCCGATGGAGCTGCCGGAGCACCGACCCGAGTTCCGACTCGTCATCCGCGGAGCCGAGCTCGCCTCCGACGACGAGAAGGCCCGCAACCCCCGAGCGACACCCGTGCGTCTGCGCGCGGCCGAGAGGATCAGGAGCACCGCATGAGCGCCACCGCCGTCATCGACCCCGCCGTCATCGACACCGCCCGCCGAGCACGCCCCGAGGAGGAGGCGCCCCGCCCCCGCATCGAGGCCGTCCCGGCCGGTCAGGCGCAGTCGCGCCCGAAGCTCGTCTACGGGATCGTCGCCGTCGCCGGCCTCTTCGCGATCATCGTCGTCCAGCTCCTGGTGAGCGTCGGCCTCTCGCAGGGGGCCTACCAGATCTCGGCGCTGCAGACCGAGCAGAAGTCGCTCACCCGCAGCAACGCGGAGAAGCAGGACGCCGTCGACACGCTGAGCTCGCCGCAGAACCTCGCCACCGCCGCTCAGGGCCTGGGCATGGTCGCCAACACCGCGCCGGTCTACCTCCGCCTCTCGGACGGCGCCGTGCTGGGCGACCCCTCCTCCGCCGCGTCGAGCGAAGTCACGGGCACCGCCTCCGCGCCGCTCGTGCCCAACGCCCTCGTCCCGGCTCTCCAGCCCGGCGCGAGCGCGTCCTCCCCGGCTGTCGACGGCGCGGCCGTACCGTTGCAGGGCGAGCTGCCCGCGCCCATCACGCACTGACGCACGGCGTCGCGGTCCGCCTCCGTGCGGGCACCCGCCCCGCGGGGCGCACGACGACCATCCGGACCCGACGAACGGCGGCCCGCCCGCCCGGAGCAAGAAGGACAACGCCGCAGTGAGACACCACCGCTCGAGCAGACGCCGCACGGCCGTCACGTTCGTCATCATCGTCGCCGTCGTCGGACTCTTCATCGGCAAGCTGGTGGACATCCAGATCGTGCGGGCGAACGAGCTCACCGATGCGGCCGCCCAGAACCAGTCGAACAGCGTCGTCACCTACGGCCAGCGCGGCCCCATCGTGGACCGCTCCGGGACGGTGCTCGCGGACACCACCACGCGCTACCGGCTGACGACCTCGCCGAAGAACGTGGCCGAGTTCCCGCGCGAGCTGGGCGAGGACCAGAAGGTCATGGTCAGCGTGCAGCAGGCCGCCTCCGAGATCGGCGCGATCACCGGGCAGTCGGTCGAGCAGATCACCGGAGCGGTGGACGCCGCGCTCGCGAAGGACGCCAAGGCCAACTACCTGATCCTCTCGGAGGGGCTCGACCTCGAGGCCTACCAGAAGCTCGTCGCGCTCGACATCCCGTGGACCTACTTCGAGACCCAGCAGGGACGCAGCTACCCCAACGGCGCGGTGGCCGGCAACCTCGTCGGCTACGTCGGGGCGGACGGAGCGGCCCAGGAGGGCATGGAGTACGCGGAGAACACCTGCCTCGCGGGGCAGGACGGGTCCGAGAGCTACGAGCGCAGCGCCGACTACGTCCGGATCCCGGGCAGCACCGTCTCGGAGACCCCGGCCGTCGACGGCGGGACGCTGAAGCTCACCATCGACTCCGACCTCCAGTACTACTCCCAGCAGGTCCTCTCGCAGCGCGTCGCCGAGGTCGGCGGCAGCTACGGGATCGTCGTGGTGCAGGAGGTCAAGACCGGCAAGCTGCTCGCCGTGGCCGAGACGCCGACGGTCGACCCCAACAACGTCGAGGCGAGCGCCTCCGCAGACCGCAGCTCGCGCGCCTTCCGCGCGCCGTTCGAGCCGGGCTCGACCTTCAAGCCGATGACGGCCGCGATGCTGATCGACCAGGGCCAGGCGGGCCCGACGACCCAGGTCGTCGTCCCGGACTCCTTCGAGAAGGACGGCGCCTCGTTCAGCGACGACTTCGCGCACACCCCGACGAACTACACGCTGACCGGCATCCTCAAGGACTCGTCGAACGTCGGCATCTCGATGCTCGGCTCCCGCCTGTCGGCCCAGACCCGCTACGACTACCTGCAGAAGTTCGGTCTCGGCACGCCCACCACGAGCGGCTTCCCCGGCGAGGAGGGCGGCCTGCTCGCCGACCACCAGGACTGGGACAACCAGACGAACTACACGACGATGTTCGGCCAGGGCGTCTCGGCGACCGCGGTGCAGGTCGCGAGCATCTACCAGACGCTCGGCAACGGCGGAGTGCGGCTCCCGTCGCAGCTGATCGACGGCTGCACCACGGCCGACGGCTCCGTCGTGGACGTCCCCGATGCGACGGGCACCCAGGTGGTGTCGAGCTCGGCCGCGAAGCAGGTCGTCGACATGCTGCAGACGCACTACAACGAGGGCTGGCTGGCGAACGACATCCACGTCGACGGCTACAACATCGCCACCAAGACCGGTACCGCGCAGCAGCCCGACGGGAAGGGCGGCTACTCGAAGAGCTACACCGTCTCGCTCGCCGGGCTCGCGCCGGCGGAGGACCCGGAGTACGTCGTGACGGTCACCATCGCCGATCCGGTTAAGATGAATACGTCCCAGGCGACGGCTCCCGTCTTCCAGCAGGTCATGACCCAGGTGCTCAAGACCAACCGGGTGGAGCCGTCCACGGTGCCGCCCGTCGAGTACCCGACGACGTGGTGAGCCCCGCCGGGACCACGATCCACGCACCAGAACGAGAGAAAGAGCGGGCAGTGCACGACCCTCGCCCGCAGTCCTCGCTCCGCCCCGAGCACCCCGTGCCGCGGAGTCTCTCGCAGCTCGTGGCCGAGTTCTCCCTCGGCCCGGTCCGCGGCCTCGAGGGCGTCGAGGTGAGCGGAGTCACGCTGGACTCGAACCAGGTCGAGTCCGGAGACCTCTACGTCGGTGTCGCAGGACGCCGTGCCCATGGCGCGGCCTTCGCGGCGGCCGCCGCGGCGTCCGGAGCCGTCGCCGTGCTGACCGACCCGGCCGGAGCGGAGCTCGCCGCCGACAGCGGCCTGCCCGTGCTGGTGACCCCCGACCCGCGGGCCGCCCTCGGCGACGTCGCCGCGTGGATCCACCGCACCCGCGAGGACGTCCCGACGCTCTTCGGCGTGACGGGTACCAACGGCAAGACGAGCGTCGTCTACATCCTCGACGCGCTGCTGCGCCGGCTCGGAGTCGTCTCCGGCCTCAGCTCCACCGCCGAGCGCCGGATCGGCGACGTCGCCGTGGTCAGCTCGCTGACCACTCCCGAGGCGAGCGAGCTGCACGGCCTGCTCGCGCGGATGCGCGAGTCCGCCGTCCGCGCGGTCTCCATCGAGGTGTCGGCGCAGGCGATCACGCGGCACCGGATCGACGGCCTCGTCTTCGACGTCGTCGGCTTCACGAACCTCAGCCACGACCACCTCGACGACTACTCCGATCTGCGCGAGTACTTCGAGGCCAAGGCCGACCTCTTCGAGCCGGAGCGCGCACGCCGCGGCGTCGTCACGGTCGACAGCGCCTGGGGGCGCGAGCTCGCCGAGCGCAGCCGCATCCCCGTCGCGACGCTCGCCGGCTCGCCGGTCGTCGGAGTCGCTCCGACGACGCCCGCCGACTGGTCGATGACGGTGCTGGACGCGACGCCCGACAGCACCACCTTCCGCCTGGAGGGGCCCGAGAACCGCTCCGTCGTCGTCACCGTCTCGCTGATCGGCTGGTACATGGCGTCCAACGCGGCGCTGGCGATCGTGATGCTGGTGGAGTCGGGCTTCGACCTGGACGCCGTCGCGCACGCGCTCGAGGACAGCCGTCTCGACGTCTACATCCCGGGCCGCGCCGAGCTCGTCTCGGGGGAGCGCGGACCGCGCGTCTACGTCGACTACGGCCACACCCCCGACGCGTTCCAGAACGCGCTCGAGGCGCTGCGGACCATCACGCCCGGCCGCCTGTTCATGGTGTTCGGGGCGGACGGGGACCGCGACACGACCAAGCGGAGCGACATGGGCGCCATCGCCGCCCGCCTCGCCGACGTCGTGGTCATCACGGACTTCCACCCGCGCTGGGAGGATCCGGCCGCCATCCGCGCCGCGCTCCTCCAGGGCGCCCGGGCCGCCGTGCCCGACCGGGAGATCCACGAGATCGCCGACCCGCGCGCCGCCGTGCGCGCCGCCGTCGCCCTCGCGCGCGAAGGGGACTCGATCCTCTACGCCGGGCCCGGCCACGAGGACCACCAGGAGATCGCAGGAGTGCACATGCCGTATTCGGCCAGAGACGACGTCCGTCACGCGCTGCGCGAGGCGGGCTGGCTGTAGATGATCGCCCTCACCCTCACCGAGATCGCCGAGGCCGTCTCCGGACGCCTCCACCTGGCCGGCTCGTCCGCCACGGCCGCCACCGTGATCGATGGAGCGACCGAGACCGACTCCCGCGAGATCGCGCCCGGCGGGATCTTCGTCGCCAAGCGCGGCGAGCACACCGACGGCCACCTCTTCGCTCCCGCCGCTCTCGAGCGCGGTGCCGCGCTCCTCATCGTGGAGCGCCCGCTCGACCTCGACGTGCCGCAGGTCCTCGTCGACGACTCCGTCGAGGCGCTCGGAGCGCTGGCGACCGAGGTCGTCCGGCGCGTCCGCGCGAAGGGCGGGCTCACCGTCATCGGCGTCACCGGCTCGAACGGCAAGACGACGACCAAGAACCTCCTCCGCACCGTCCTCGAGCGGGTCGGAGAGACGGTCGCTCCGCGCGGATCCTTCAACAACGAGGTCGGCGCGCCGATCACGATGCTCCAGGTGTCCGAGTCGACGCGCTTCCTCGTCGCCGAGATGGGCGCGAGCGCGGTCGGCGAGATCCGCCGCCTCGTCCGGATGGCCAGGCCCGACGTCGGCGTCGTCCTCGCCGTGGGCCTCGCGCACGCCGGCGAGTTCGGCGGGATCGAGCGCACGCTCGAGGCCAAGACAGAGATGGTCGCCGACCTCACCGCCGACGACGTCGCCGTGCTGAACGCCGACGACGGCCGGGTCGCCTCGATGGCGGGCCGCACCGCCGCCCGGGTCCTCTGGTTCGGCCGCGGCGAGAGCGCGGACGTCCGCGCCGTCGACATCGACGCGACCGCCGACGGCACCCGCTTCGCCATCGAGGTCTCGGCGGGGGAGGGCCGCGAGGCCGCTCGCGCCGAGCTCCTGCTGCGCGTCCTCGGCGAGCACCACGTGATGAACGCCCTCGCGGCGACCGCCGCCGCGCTCTCTGTCGGAGTGGCGCTGCCCGCGATCGTCGAGGCTCTCGCGACCGTCACCCTCGCCGAGCGCGGCCGCATGGAGGTCCTGGGCGGCGAGGACGTCCGCGTCATCAACGACGCGTACAACGCGAGTCCCGACTCCACCGCGGCCGCCCTGCGCACCCTCGCCCAGATCGCGAAGCCCGGGGGGCGCACCGTCGCCGTCCTGGGAGAGATGAGCGAGCTCGGCGAGTGGGCCGACGAGGAGCACGAGCGCGTGGGCCTGCTGGCCGTCCGCCTCAACATCTCCCAGATCGTGGTGGTGGGCCGAGGCGCCCGCCGGATCCACGTCGCGGCCGAGCGCGAGGGATCGTGGAGCGGCGAGTCCGTCTTCGCGGAGACCTCCGACGAGGCGTTCGACCTCCTCGAGGACTACCTGCGACCCGGCGACACCGTGCTGGTCAAGTCGTCCAACTCCGCGGGGCTGCGCTTCCTCGCCGACCGTCTCGGGGAGCGTCACCGATGAGGGCACTCCTCCTGTCCGGCGCGTTCTCGGGAGCCTTCACGCTCCTGATGACGCCCCTGTTCATCCGCCTCTTCCACCGCCTGCAGTGGGGCCAGTTCATCCGCGAGGACGGACCGAAGTCGCACCACGTCAAGCACGGCACGGCGACGATGGGCGGCATCGTCATCATCATCGGCACCGTGGTCGGCTACTTCCTCGGGATGCTGTTCGGCAACCGGGCGATCGCGCCGTCGGCCCTGCTGGTGCTCTTCATGATGGTCGGGCTCGGACTCGTCGGCTTCGTCGACGACTTCCTGAAGACCCGCAACCAGCGCAGCCTCGGCCTCGGCGGCTGGGCGAAGATCGCCGGCCAGGTCATCGTCGCCGCGGCCTTCGCGGTGATCGCGATCATGGTCCGCGACTCCAACGGGCTCACCCCCGCGTCCACCTCGATCTCGTTCATCCGCGACCTGCCGTTCGACTTCGCCTCCCTCGGCTGGATCGGCATCGGCCTGTTCGTGCTGTGGATCTGCATCATCGTCACCAGCACGTCGAACGGCGTGAACGTCGCCGACGGGCTCGACGGACTCGCCACCGGGTCCTCGATCCTCGCGATCGGCTCCTACGTCATCATCGGGTTCTGGCAGTCGAACCAGTGGTGCTTCGACCAGCACCTCAACCCCGAGGTCGTCGACAAGTGCTACCAGGTGAGCGACCCGTTCGACCTGGCCATCATCGCGGCGGCCGTCTCCGGTGCCCTGGTGGGCTTCCTCTGGTGGAACACCTCGCCGGCGCAGATCTTCATGGGCGACACCGGCTCGCTCGGCCTCGGCGGCGCGCTCGCGGCCCTGGCGATCCTCACCCGCACCGAGCTGCTGGTCATCCTCATCGGCGGCCTGTTCGTCATCGTGACCGGCTCGGTCATCCTCCAGCGGATCTACTTCAAGCTGACCCGGGGCAAGCGCATCTTCCTGATGAGCCCGCTCCATCACCACTTCGAGCTCAAGGGCTGGGCCGAGATCACCGTCGTGGTCCGGTTCTGGATCATCGCCGGCATCTTCGTCGCCGCCGGAGTCGGGCTCTTCTACCTGGAATGGCTGTCGCTGGCATGACCGATCCCGCCCGTCCCGACTCCCTCCGCAGCTGGCACTCGGACTGGCGCGGCCTGCGCGTCGCCGTGCTGGGCCTGGGCGTCACCGGGTTCTCGGTGGCCGACACCCTGACCGAGCTCGGCTCCGAGGTGCTGGTCCTCGCCGACCGCGCCGACGAGGAGCGCGAGCGCCTGCTCGAGGTGATCGGCGCCCGCCTGCACCGGGCCGACCGCCTCGACTCCGCTCCGGAGGAGCTGCACGCGTTCGCACCGGAGCTGGTCGTGGTGTCGCCCGGCTTCCGGCCGACGCACCCGATCCTCGTGTGGGCGGCGGAGTCCGGGATTCCCGTGTGGGGCGACGTCGAGCTCGCCTGGCGCGTCCGCGACAAGGTCGTGCGCGCCGACGGCACTCCGGCGGACTGGGTGGCCGTCACCGGCACCAACGGGAAGACCACGACCGTCCAGCTCACGGCGACGATGCTCGTGGCCGGCGGCCTCCGCGCCGCACCCTGCGGCAACATCGGCGTGCCCGTGCTCGACGCGGTCCGCGACCCGCAGGGCTTCGACGTCCTCGTCGTGGAGCTCTCGAGCTACCAGCTGCACTACCTGGGCGCGATCGAGCCGATCGCGAGCGCGTGCCTCAACATCGCCGACGACCACCTCGACTGGCACGGCTCGTTCGACGCCTACCGAGCGGCCAAGGGCAAGGTCTACGCCGGCACCCGCGTCGCCTGCGTGTACAACCGCGCCGACGCGGCGACCGAGCAGATGGTGCTCGACGCCGAGGTGGTGGAGGGCGCCCGGGCGATCGGGTTCGGCCTCGGCGTGCCCGGCCCGAGCGACTTCGGGATCGTCGACGGCATCCTCTGCGACCGCGCCTTCCTCGAGGACCGCCGCACCAGTGCCCTCGAGATCACCACCGTGGACGAGCTCGCCGCACGGAACCTCGCCGCTCCGCACATCGTCCAGAACGTGCTCGCCGCGGCAGCGCTCTCCCGAGCGTGCGGGATCGAGGTCACGGCCGTCCGCACCGCGCTGGCGTCCTTCGAGCTCGACGCCCACCGCATCCAGGTCGTCGCCGAGCACGACGGGGTGACCTGGGTGAACGACTCCAAGGCCACGAATCCGCACGCCGCCGACGCCTCGCTGCGCGCGTACCCGTCGGTCGTCTGGGTCGTCGGCGGCCTGCTCAAGGGCGTCGACGTGGACGCCCTCGTGGCCGCGCACGTCGGCCGCCTGCGGGGCGCCGTGGTGATCGGCGCCGACCGCTCGGCGCTGCTCGCGGCATTCCGGCGACACGCGCCCGCCCTCCCCGTGAGCGAGGCGGTGCCGGACGACACTGGTGCGGTGATGCAGGCGGCCGTCGAGGCCGCCGCGACGCTCGCCCGCTCGGGGGACGTCGTCCTGCTCGCACCCGCCGCGGCCTCGATGGACCAGTTCCTCGACTACGCGGCTCGGGGCCGCTCCTTCGCGGCCGCCGTGGCGACACACCTGGGAGGGGGAGCCGATGACCGCTCCGACGACGAGCCGCCCCGCGGGCCGCTCGCGCAGTGAGCCGCGTGGGAAGGACCGGAGCGGGGCCCGCTCCGCGCGGATCGTCCTGTCGAAGGTCTTCGCCTCCCACTCGCCGAACTTCTACCTCCTCTTCGGCACCACGCTCTTCCTGGTGCTGTTCGGACTGACGATGGTGCTCTCCTCCTCGTCGGTCACCTCCTACGTGTCGAGCGACGACTCCTTCGGCGGCTTCCTGCGCCAGGGCGGATTCGCCCTCCTCGGGATCCCGATGATGCTGGTGGTCTCGCGGCTGCCCCTCGGCGTGTGGAAGCGCGTGACGCCGATCCTGCTCATCGCCGGCTGCGTCCTCCAGTGCCTCGTGCTCTTCACGCCGCTCGGCGACTCCGTCGGCGGGAACCGCAACTGGATCCGCCTCGGCGCCTTCAGCATGCAGCCCTCCGAGATCATCAAGCTCGCGCTCGCCCTCTGGCTGGGGCTCCTGCTCGCCCGCCGCTACCGGTCGCCGAAGGACTGGAAGGACGCGCTCATCCCCGTCCTGATCGTCGGCGGCGCGGCGATCGGACTGGTCCTCATCGGAGGCGACCTGGGCACGGTCGTGATCATGGCGGGCATCGTCCTCGCCGCGCTCTTCTACGCGAACGTCCAGATGAAGGTCCTCGTGCCGATCGTGGTGGTCGGTGCGATCGGAGCGGTGCTGTTCGCCGTCTCCAGCGACAACCGCCTCACCCGGATCATGTCCTTCCTCGGCGACTGCTCCAACGTCGAGGAGTACCAGAACTCGTGCTGGCAGCCGGTGCACGGCACCTGGGCGATGGCCTCCGGCGGGATCTTCGGCGTGGGCCTCGGCAACTCCAAGGCCAAGTGGTCCTGGCTGCCCGCCGCGGACAACGACTACATCTTCGCCATCATCGGCGAGGAGCTCGGGCTGATCGGAGCGATCGTCGTCCTGGCGCTGTTCGTGGTCCTCGCGGTCGCCTTCTTCCGCGTCATCCACGCGTCCTCCGATCCGTTCGTGCGGATCAGCACCGGCGCGATCATGGTCTGGCTGATCGGCCAGGCGTTCGTCAACATCGGCGTCGTCCTGGGGGTGCTCCCGGTGCTGGGGGTCCCGCTGCCGCTGATCTCCTCCGGAGGCACCGCCCTGCTCAGCTCGCTCCTCGCCATCGGCGTCGTCCTCTCCTTTGCCCGCACTCAGACCGCGCCCCTGCCCGGCGCGGGCGTGCTGCGCCGCAGGAAGGCGGCGGCGGAGTGACCCGCTACCTCCTCGCCGGCGGCGGCACCGCCGGCCATGTCAATCCGCTGCTCGCGACGGCCGACGAGATCCGCAGGCGGAACCCGGACGACGAGGTTCTCGTGCTCGGCACCGCCGAGGGGCTCGAGGCGCGCCTCGTCCCCCTCCGCGGCTACGAGCTCTCGGTGATCCCACGGCTGCCGTTCCCGCGCCGTCCGAACGCGGCGGCGCTGCGGTTCCCCGGAGCCTTCCGTGCGACCATCGCCGGCATCGTCCGGACGATCCGCGACCGGCGGATCGACGCGGTGGTCGGCTTCGGCGGGTACGCGGCAGCACCCGCCTACCTGGCGGCGCGCCGCGCCGGCGTCCCCTTCACCGTCCACGAGGCCAACGCGCGCCCCGGGCTCGCCAACCGCCTCGGCGCGCGCGCGACCCGCTCGGTCGGCGTGGCCTTCGAGGGCACGCCCCTGCCGCACGCGCGGGTCGTCGGCATGCCGCTGCGCCGCGAGATCGCCGAGCTCGACCGGGCCGCGCGCCGCGACGAGGCGATGGCGGCGCTGGGCCTCGACCCGTCCCGGCAGACCCTCCTGGTGACCGGCGGCTCCCTCGGCGCTCGACGGATCAACGCGACGGTGCACGCCGCCGCCCGGGATCTCGTCGCCACCGGCTTCCAGGTCCTCCACATCACGGGCGACCACGCCGAGATCACGGACCCGGGGGTGGCCGGCTACCACCTCCTCGCCTACTGCGACCGGATGGACCTCGCGCTGTCCGCCGCGGACGTGGCCGTCTCCCGCGCGGGGGCAGCGACGGTCAGCGAGCTGACAGCCCTCGGCCTGCCCGCGGTCTACGTCCCGTACCCGGTCGGCAACGGCGAGCAGCGCTACAACGCGCGCGGCGTCGTCGACGCCGGGGGAGCGGTCCTCGTCGAGGACGCCGCCTTCCTCCCCGGCTGGGTCCAGCGGGAGCTCGTACCGCTCCTGGGCGACACCGCCCGTCGCGACGAGATGGCGCGCCGGGCCGCCCGCGTGGGAGTCCGCGACGGCTCCGGGCGGCTCGTCGACCTGATCGAGTCGACCCTCTCCGAGCCGCGCTGAGCCCGCTCCGCGCGGCTCGGGAGAGCACTCCCGCCCACCGTCTACACTGATCCGGCGCACCGCGGGAGGCCCCTCCCGCCCGCCGCGACCCACCCGAAAGCGAGAGCCCCGTGATCAAGCCCGACCTCGGCATCACCGTCCCCGACGAGCTCGGCTCGGTCCACTTCATCGGCATCGGCGGCTCCGGGATGAGCGGGATCGCCCGGCTGTTCCACCACGCCGGGCACCGGGTCACCGGTTCCGACGTCCGCGAGTCCCACCCCATCGAGCAGCTCCGGGAGCTCGGCGTCCCGGTCGCCATCGGCCACGACGCGGCGAACCTCGGGGACGCCGAGGCGGTCGTCGTCACCTCCGCCCTGTGGCCCGACAATCCGGAGTACCTGCTCGCGAAGGAGCGCGGCCTGCCCGTGCTGCACCGCTCGCAGGCGCTCGCCTGGCTGGTGCGCGGCAAGCGCCTGGTCGCGGTGGCCGGAGCGCACGGCAAGACCACGTCGACCGGCATGATCGTCACCGGCCTGCTCGGCGTCGACGCCGACCCCAGCTTCGTCAACGGCGGCATCATCGAGAGCCTCGGCACCTCCGCCGCCGCCGGCTCCGGCGAGGTCTTCGTCGTCGAGGCCGACGAATCGGACGGCAGCTTCCTCCTCTACGACACCGCGGTCGCCCTCAACACGAACGTCGACCCGGACCACCTCGACCACTACGGATCGCTGGAGGCGTTCGAGGAGGCCTTCGTCACCTTCGCCTCCTCCGCGAGCGAGCTCGTCGTCATCTCCTCCGACGACCCCGGCGCCGTCCGCGTCACCGAGCGGCTGGACGGCGGACGGGTGCTGACCTTCGGCGAGGCCGAGGGGGCGGACGTCCGCGTCGTCGACCTCGACCTCGTCGGCCCCGTCGGCTTCTCGGTCGAGTACGAGGGCAGGCGCTACTCGGCCCGCCTTCGCATCCCCGGCCGGCACAACGCGATCAACGCGGCTGGCGCGTTCGCAGTGCTGGTGGGCCTGGGCTTCGATCCGGCCGCCTCGCTCGAGGCCGTGTCGGCGTTCGGAGGCACGGAGCGCCGCTTCGAGCTGCACGGAGCGGTCCGCGGAGTCAGCGTCTACGACGACTACGCCCACCACCCCACCGAGGTGGCCGCCGCCCTCTCCGCCGCGCGCACCGTGGTCGGCGAGGGCCGCATCATCGCCGTGCACCAGCCGCACCTCTACAGCCGCACCCGCCTCTTCGCCCGCGAGTTCGCTGAGACGCTCGAGCGCTACGCCGACGAGACGATCGTCCTCGACGTCTACGGGGCGCGCGAGGATCCGGAGCCCGGAGTGACCGGAGCGCTGGTCAGCGAGAAGTTCGCCGACCCGTCGCACGTCTCGTTCGTCCCGGACTGGGCGGAGGCGGCCCGCCTCGCGGCCGGCATCGCGCGCGAGGGCGACTTCGTCATCACCCTCGGCTGCGGCGACGTCTACCGGATCATCCCGCAGGTGCTCGAGTCGCTCGGCGCGAGCGAGGCCGCGCCGGTCGCACGATGACCGCGGTCCTCGCGCCCGAAGCGGGGGAGCGGCCGTGAAGCGGCCCGACGGCGGACGCCCTCCGGCGCCCGGTCGGAGCGTCCCCACGCGCGGCGGCGAGCCGGAGCCGGACACCGAGCCGATCCGGATCGTCTCCGCGATCCGCGTGGACCCGGAGGCGGCCGAGCGCACCCCGTCGCGCGCGGGCGCGGTCCGCCGCACCCTCTCGGGCCTGCGTGTGCCCGGTGCCGAGAACCGGGCCGTCTCCCGGGCCGCCCGCGAGCGGAGGCGCTACGAGCGGGGGGAGGTCCGCCGCTTCACGAAGCGCGCGCGTCGGCGCCGCCTGATCGCCCTGGTCGTGGCCGGGTCGCTGGTCGCCCTCGCCCTGATCGTCGGAGTCGCGGCCTTCTCGCCGCTCATGGCCGTGCGCACGATCGAGATCTCGGGCACCCAGCGCGTCGACGCCGCCGCCCTGCAGAGCGAGCTCGACGACCAGCTCGGCGTCCCGCTCACCCTGGTGGACCGGGACGAGGTCGGCCGCGTGCTGGGCGCGTCCCCGCTCATCCAGAGCTACTCGGTGCAGACCCGGCCGCCGAGCACCCTCGTGGTGTCGATCGTCGAGCGCACGCCCCTCGGCGTGATCGCGGCGGGGGGCCGCTTCGAGCTCGTGGACGCGGCCGGAGTCGTCATCGAGACGGCGGACTCGGCGCAGCCCGGCTACCCGGTCCTCACCACCGCGTCCGGTGACGCCTCGGGAGCCGGCTTCCGCGCGACCGCGCGGGTGCTGCGCTCCCTGCCCGCGTCGCTCGCTCCGCAGGTGACGGCCGCCACGGCCACGACCGGCGACGACGTCTCGCTCACCCTGCAGAACGGCACGGAAGTCGTCTGGGGCGGGTCGGACGAGTCGGCGCTCAAGGCCGTCGTGCTCGAGAAGCTGATGGCCGCGACCGACCCCGCCGTCGTCGGCACTTACGACGTGTCCTCGCCCCAGGCCGCCGTCGTGGCGCCCCGGCCCTGACCGGCGGCGGATCCGCGCGTTCTTTCGAGCGTTGCGGGCGTGTCTGCTGGGAGCGCGACCGGACTCCGCCTACCGTCGGAGCCGAACCCCAAATGCATACTCAGCATAACTTTAAGCCTCAACTACAGGTTTAAGGTTCAGCCCGGAGGCCGGAGACGTGACTTCAAACCAGAACTACCTCGCCGTGATCAAGGTCGTCGGCATCGGCGGTGGCGGCGTCAACGCCGTCAACCGCATGATCGAGCTCGGCCTGCGTGGTGTCGAATTCATCGCGATCAACACGGACGCCCAGGCGCTCCTGCTCAGCGACGCCGACGTCAAGCTCGACGTGGGCCGCGAGCTGACGCGCGGACTCGGCGCCGGCGCCGACCCCGAGGTCGGCCGCCGCGCCGCCGAGGACCACGCCGAGGAGATCGAGGAGGTCCTCGCGGGGGCCGACATGGTCTTCGTCACCGCGGGCGAGGGCGGCGGCACCGGCACAGGCGGCGCGCCCGTCGTCGCGCGGATCGCCAAGTCGATCGGCGCCCTCACCATCGGCGTCGTGACCAAGCCCTTCGGGTTCGAGGGACGCCGTCGGCAGACGCAGGCCGAGGCCGGCGTCGCGACGCTGAAGAACGAGGTCGACACGCTCATCGTCGTTCCGAACGACCGCCTGCTCGAGATCAGCGACCGCGGCATCTCGATGCTCGAGGCCTTCGCGACCGCCGACCAGGTGCTCCTCGCCGGCGTCCAGGGCATCACCGACCTGATCACCACGCCCGGCCTGATCAACCTCGACTTCGCCGACGTGAAGTCGGTCATGCAGGGCGCGGGCTCGGCGCTGATGGGCATCGGCTCGTCGCGCGGCGCCGATCGCGCGATCAAGGCGGCCGAGCTGGCCGTCGCCTCACCGCTGCTCGAGGCCAGCATCGACGGCGCGCACGGCGTGCTCCTCTCGATCCAGGGCGGCTCGAACCTCGGCATCTTCGAGATCAACGACGCGGCGCGCCTCGTCCAGGAGGCGGTGCACGCCGAGGCGAACATCATCTTCGGTGCCGTGATCGACGACACGCTCGGCGACGAGGTGCGCGTCACCGTCATCGCCGCGGGGTTCGACGGCGGAGAGCCGGGCGGAACCGCTCAGGCCGCGATCGCTCAGCCGCGCCAGCAGCAGAGCTCGGCGAGCGAGTCGGCCGCCGAGGCCGTCCCGGCTCCCGCCGCCGCCCCTGCGGCCGGCTCGATCTGGTCGAGCACCCCCGTCGCCGCCCCGGCCCCGGTCGCCGACCCGTCCTTCGACGACGACGACAGCGACCTGGACATCCCCGACTTCCTCAAGTAGTCGTGCCGGATCCGGAGCTGGCCGCGCGCTGGGCCGAGGTCTCCGAGCGGGTCGCCGACGCGACCCGCTCGGCCGGTCGCGAGGCGTCCTCGGTCACGACCATCGTGGTGACCAAGTTCCACCCCGTGTCGCTGCTCCGCGACCTCCTCGAGCTGGGCGTCGTCGACTTCGGCGAGAACCGGCACCAGGAGGCGCAGGAGAAGTCGGCCGAGCTGGCGGGGACCGCTGCGCGCTGGCACTTCATCGGGCAGCTCCAGAGCAAGAAGGCGCGCCAGGTGCGCCGCTACGCCGACGCGGTCCACTCCGTCGACCGGCTCGCGCTCGTCCCGCTACTCGAGGCGGGGGAGGAGCCGCTCGACGTGTTCCTGCAGGTCAACCTCACCGAGGATCCCGACCGCGGGGGAGCGTCGCCCGCCGACGTCGAGCCCCTCGCCGAGGCTCTCGCCGGGGCGCCCGGCCTCACGCTGCGCGGCGTGATGGCGGTCGCCCCGCTGGACGAGGAGCCCCGTCCGGCGTTCGCCCGGCTCCGGTCCATCTCCGACCGCGTGCGCGCCGTCGAGCCCTCCGCCACGGCGATCTCGGCGGGCATGTCGAACGACTTCGCCGAGGCGATCGCGGAGGGTGCGACACACCTGCGAATCGGATCGGCAATCACCGGAGAACGCCCCGCCCGCACCTAACCTCGTGGTGACCCACCTGTGGGAGCACACACGACACGGAGGACACCCCATGGCCAACCCGCTGAAGAAGACGATGGTCTACCTCGGACTCGCCGACGAAGAGGTCGAGTACGAGCGCGCAGAGCCCGTCGAGGCGGCCCCGGCGACGGCCCACCGCGCACCGGTCTCCCCGGTGCAGCCCGTCCCTCCCGTCGAGCCGGTGCAGCAGCCCCGCGCGACGGTCACCCCGCTCCGCAAGCCCACCCCCCAGACCCCGAAGGCGACGGCACCCGCCGAGATGAACGAGATCCTCACCGTCCACCCGAAGCAGTACCGCGACGCGCAGGTCATCGCGGAGAACTTCCGCGACGGCATCCCCGTGATCATCAACCTCTCGCAGATGAGCGATGCGGACGCCCGCCGCCTCATCGACTTCGCGAGCGGACTCTCGCAGGGCCTCTACGGCCGCATCGAGCGCGTGACGAGCAAGGTCTTCCTGCTCTCGCCGTCGCACATCACCGTCGCCGGCGACTCCGCCTCCGCCGAGAGCGACGCCGACGCGTCGTTCTTCGCGAAGTCCTGATCCCGGGGAGCCCTGGCCCCCGGTGACCTCCGTCGTCTCGCTCCTCGGGAGCGTCCTGTACTTCGTGCTGCTGCTCTACTTCTTCGCGATGTGGGCGCGGTTCGTGCTCGACCTCGTCCGCGTGATCCGACGCGACTGGCGCCCCCGCGGTGCCGGCCTCGTCGCCGCGGAGGGCGTCTACACCGTCACGGACCCGCCGATCGGCTTCTTCCGACGCCTGATCAAGCCGGTCTCCATCGGTCCGATCGCCCTCGATTTCGGCTGGAGCCTCACCATGCTCTGCGTCATCGTGGGCATGTACATCGCCACGTGGCTCCAGCGCGCCTGACCGTCCCTGTATCGTTGGCACGTCCGGACGTTCCCCGCGGTGTCAGCACTGCGCCGTGCGCCTGAAGTTGCTAGCTTTAGTCGCGCGTTGTTAAACGTGTACCTACTTGAAATCGAAGGTGGAAAGCCATGGCGCTCACTCCCGAAGACGTTGTCAACAAGCGGTTCCAGCCGACCAAGTTCCGTGAGGGATACGACCAGGACGAGGTCGACGACTTCCTCGACGAGGTCGTCGTGGAGCTCCGCCGCCTGAACCAGGAGAACGAGGAGCTTCGTCAGCGCCTCTCCTCCGGCGACAGCCGCCCCTCGGACGCCCGAATCTCCGACGCCCCGCGCGAGAGCACTCCTGCTCCCGCCCCGGTGGTCGACGAGGCACCCGAGCCGGAGTCGCAGCCCGAGCCCGAGCCCACCCCGGCTCCCGCACCGGTCGTCGCTCCCGTCAGCTCCTCGCAGTCGGCTCCGGTCGACGAGGCCGAGAGCTCCAGCGGACTCCTGCAGCTCGCCCGCCGCCTCCACGAGGAGCACGTGCGCGAGGGTGCCGAGAAGCGCGACGCTCTCGTCGCCGAGGGCCGTGCCACGGCCGCCCGCATCGTCGCCGAGGCCGAGGCCAAGCAGCGCCAGCAGGTCGCGAAGCTCGAGGAGGAGCGCGCGACGGTCGAGCACCGCATCGACGAGCTCCGCACCTTCGAGCGCGAGTACCGCCAGAAGCTGAAGAGCTACATCGAGGGCCAGCTCCGCGACCTCGACACCCAGCCGGCGTCGACGGAGTCCTCGCTGTCGGGCTTTGGGGCGTAGTCCCGCCGCAGCGGACGTCAGGCCGAGGGTGCTCGTCACCCTCGGCCTCGTCGCGCTCGCGGTCTTCGCGATCGATCAGACCGCGAAGTTCCTGGTCACGACGAACCTGACCCTGGGCGAGGACGTCCACGTCCTCGGCGACGTCCTGATCCTGCACTACGTGAAGAACCCGGGTGCCGCCTTCTCCCTCGCGAGCGGGTCGACCTGGATCTTCTCGATCATCGCGGCGTGCGTCGTCGTCGCCGTGATCTGGTTCTCGCGCCGGATCCGCTCCACCGCGTGGGGCGTCTTCTTCGGCCTGCTGCTCGGCGGCACCCTCGGCAACCTCTTCGACCGGCTGTTCCGAGAGCCCTCCTTCGGGCTCGGACACGTCGTCGACTTCCTCTTCACGCCGTGGCTGCTCCCGGCGATCTACAACGTCGCCGACATCGCGATCTGCACGGCGATGGCGCTGTTCGTCCTCCTGAGCGTGCGGGGCGTCGGCCTCGACGGCACCCGCGAGCGCGCGGGCCGCGACGAGCAGGTCGCGTCCGAGGACGGCGCTCCCGCCGCCCCCGGAGCGGGCGCCCCCGCAGCGGCCTCCTCCGTCGAGGAGGCGGCCCGCGACGCCGACCGCCCCGGCGGACGCTGATGGCGCAGTCCCGAGAGCTGCCGGTCCCGGACGGGCTCGACGGCCTCCGCGTGGACGCGGCCGTCGCGAAGCTGCTCGGCTTCTCACGCACCTTCGCGGCCGAGGTCGCCGAGGCGGGCGGAGTGAGCGCCGACGGACGGGTCCTCGACAAGAGCGACCGCGTGCGCGCCGGAACCTGGCTGAGCGTCGAGTGGAACCCGCGCGAGGAGCCGCGGATCGTGCCGATGGCGGTCCCCGGCCTCGGCATCGTGCACGACGACGACGACATCGTGGTGATCGACAAGCCCGTCGGAGTGGCCGCGCACCCCGCCGTGGGCTGGGAGGGACCGACGGTGCTCGGCGCCCTCGCCGCCGCGGGCTTCACCGTGTCGACCTCCGGTGCGGCCGAGCGCGCGGGCATCGTGCACCGGCTCGACGCCGGCACGAGCGGCCTCATGGTCGTCGCGAAGTCCGAGCGCGCCTACACGCACCTCAAGCGCGCGTTCCACGACCGCACGGTCGAGAAGGTCTACCACGCGGTCGTGCAGGGCCACCCCGACCCGCTCGCCGGGACGATCGACGCCCCGCTCGGCCGCCACCCGTCCTCGGACTGGAAGTTCGCGGTCCGCGCCGACGGCAAGCCCTCGGTGACCCACTACGAGACGATCGAGGCCTTCCCGTTCGCCTCCCTCCTCGAGATCCACCTCGAGACCGGCCGCACCCACCAGATCCGCGTGCACATGGCCGCCCAGCGCCACCCGTGTGTCGGCGACGCCATGTACGGCGCCGATCCGACCCTCTCGAAGCGGCTCGGCCTCACCCGCCAGTGGCTCGACGCGGTCCGGCTCGGCTTCACCCACCCGGGCTCGGGGGAGTGGGTGCAGTTCGAGGCGTCCTACCCCGACGACCTGGTGCACGCCCTCGAGGTGCTGCGCGGAGAGTGATCCGCGCTCTCCCGGCCGGACCCGCGTCCGGCGCGGTTAGACTTCTTCCCGCCGTGTCCACGGGCCCTCCCGGGTCGCCGGCCATCCCTCCCCTGCCCGCAGTCCGCCGGAGGCGCATCCTTGCCGAGTAACGATTCCTTCGTCCACCTCCACGTGCACAGCGAGTACTCGATGCTCGACGGTGCAGCGCGGGTGAAGCCGCTGATCGACGCGGCGGTCGAGGAGGGTATGCCGGCCATCGCCGTGACCGACCACGGGAACGTGTTCGGCGCCTTCGACTTCTGGCGCACCGCGACGGCGGCGGGGATCAAGCCGATCATCGGCACCGAGGCCTACCTCACCCCGGGGACGCACCGCTCCGACAAGACCCGCATCCGCTGGGGCGACGGCGGAGGGGACGACGTGTCCGGCTCCGGCGCGTACACCCACATGACGCTGCTCAGCTCGACCACGACGGGCATGCACAACCTCTTCCGCCTCTCCTCGCGCGCGTCGATCGAGGGCTACTACTTCAAGCCGCGCATGGACCGCGAGATCCTCTCGCAGTACTCCGAGGGCCTGATCGGCACCACGGGCTGCCCGAGCGGCGAGGTCCAGACGCGCCTGCGCCTCGGCCAGTACAAGGAGGCCCGCCAGGCGGCCGCCGACTACCGCGACATCTTCGGCAAGGAGAACTTCTTCGCCGAGATCATGGATCACGGCCTCGACATCGAGCGGCGGGTGATCGGCGACGTCATCCGGCTCGCGAAGGACCTCGACCTCCCGCTGGTCGCCACCAACGACCTGCACTACACGCACGCGCACGACGCGACCTCGCACGCGGCGCTGCTCTGCGTGCAGTCCGGGACCACCCTCGACGACCCCAAGCGCTTCAAGTTCGACGCGGACGAGTTCTACCTCAAGTCGCCGCGCGAGATGCGCCAGGTCTTCCGCGACCACCCCGAGGCCTGCGACAACACGCTCCTCATCGCGGAGCGCTGCGACGTCCAGTTCGACACCTCGGCGAACTACATGCCCCGCTTCCCGGTGCCGGAGGGCGAGACGGAGGACACCTGGTTCGTGAAGGAGGTCGAGGCCGGACTGCGCGAGCGCTACCCGGACGGCATCTCCCAGGAGGTGCGCGACCGGGCGGACTACGAGACCCGCGTCATCCTGCAGATGGGCTTCCCCGGCTACTTCCTCGTCGTCGCCGACTTCATCAACTGGTCCAAGCGCAACGGGATCCGCGTCGGTCCCGGCCGCGGCTCCGGTGCCGGCTCGATGGCGGCCTACGCCATGAAGATCACCGACCTCGATCCGCTGCGCCACGGCCTGATCTTCGAGCGCTTCCTCAACCCCGACCGCGTCTCCATGCCCGACTTCGACGTCGACTTCGACGACCGTCGCCGCGGCGAGGTCATCCGCTACGTCACCGAGAAGTACGGCGACGAGCGCGTCGCGCAGATCGTCACCTACGGCACCATCAAGGCGAAGCAGGCTCTCAAGGACGCCTCGCGCGTCCTCGGCTTCCCGTTCGGGATGGGCGAGAAGCTGACGAAGGCCATGCCGCCCGCGATCATGGGCAAGGACATCCCGCTCAGCGGCATCAACGACCCCGCCCACGCGCGCTACAAGGAAGCGCTCGACGTGCGCAACGTCATCGCCGAGGACCCGCAGGCCAAGCTGGTCTTCGACACCGCGCTCGGACTCGAGAACCTCAAGCGCCAGTGGGGCGTGCACGCGGCCGGCGTCATCATGTCCAGCGATCCGCTGCTGGACATCATTCCGATCATGAAGCGGGAGCAGGACGGCCAGATCGTCACGCAGTTCGACTACCCCGCGTGCGAGTCGCTCGGGCTGATCAAGATGGACTTCCTGGGGCTGCGGAACCTCACGATCATCGACGACGCCCTCGACAACATCCGCGCCAACCGCGAACAGGACCTCGTGCTCGAGGACCTCGAGCTCGACGACCAGGCCGCCTACGACCTCCTCGCCCGCGGCGACACGCTCGGCGTGTTCCAGCTCGACGGCGGCCCGATGCGCGGCCTTCTCCGACTGATGAAGCCCGACAACTTCGAGGACATCTCCGCAGTCCTTGCGCTCTACCGGCCGGGCCCGATGGGCGCCGACTCCCACACCAACTACGCGCTGCGGAAGAACGGCGTGCAGGAGATCACCCCGATCCACCCGGAGCTCGAGGAGCCGCTCTCGGAGGTGCTCGGAGGGACCTACGGCCTGATCGTGTACCAGGAGCAGGTCATGTCGATCGCGCAGAAGCTCGCGGGCTTCACGCTCGCGCAGGCCGACCTGCTGCGGCGCGCGATGGGCAAGAAGAAGAAGTCCGAGCTGGACAAGCAGTTCGAGGGCTTCTCGGGCGGCATGATCGCCAACGGCTACTCGATGGAGGCCGTCAAGACCCTCTGGGACATCCTGCTGCCCTTCTCCGACTACGCCTTCAACAAGGCGCACTCGGCGGCGTACGGCGTCGTCTCCTACTGGACGGCGTACCTCAAGGCGCACTACCCCGCGGAGTACATGGCCGCGCTGCTCACCAGCGTCGGCGACTCCAAGGACAAGATGGCCGCCTACCTCAACGAGTGCCGGCGGATGGGGATCAAGGTGCTCCCGCCGGACGTCAACGAGTCGATCGGCTTCTTCACCGCCGTCGGCACCGACATCCGCTTCGGCCTCGGCGCCGTCCGCAACGTCGGCATGAACGTCGTCGAGGGCATCCGGGCCGCCCGCGAGGAGAAGGGCCGCTTCGAGACGTTCCACGACTTCCTCCGCAAGGTGCCGCTGCAGGTGACCAACAAGCGCACCATCGAGTCGCTGATCAAGGCCGGCGCCTTCGACTCGCTCGGCTCGACGCGCCGCGCCCTGGTCGAGGTGCACGAGGACGCCGTCGAGGCGGCGGTGGGGGAGAAGCGCAACGAGGCGAACGGCCAGGTCGGCTTCGACTTCGACAGCCTCTGGGACGAGCCGCAGGCCGCGATCCAGGTGCCCGAGCGGCCCGAATGGGCCAAGCGCGACAAGCTCGCCTTCGAGCGCGACATGCTCGGGCTCTACGTGTCCGACCATCCGCTCGCCGGACTCGAGACCGAGCTCGCCAAGCACTACAGCACCACGATCGCCGACCTGCTGATCTCGGAGACGATCGCCGACGGCGAGACCGTGGTCGTCGCGGGCCTGGTGACGAGCGTCCAGCACCGCATGGCCAAGGCCTCCGGCAACCAGTACGGGATGATCCAGGTCGAGGACTTCGGCGGCGAGATCACCTGCATGTTCATGGGGAAGGCGTACCAGGAGTTCGCCCCGGCGCTCACGAACGACTCCATCGTCGTCGTCAGAGGCCGCGTCAGCATGCGCGACGACGGGATGAACCTGCACGCGTTCAGCCTGTTCGCACCCGAGATGAGCCAGGACGGCGACTCGGGACCGCTCACCGTCTCGATGCCCGAGTCGCGCGCGACCACCGACACGGTCTCGCAGCTCAGCGACGTGCTCATCCGCCACTCCGGCCAGACCGAGGTGCGGCTGAAGCTCATCAAGGGCGACACGGCCCGCGTGTTCGAGGTGCCGTTCCCCGTGCGCATCACCCCGGACCTCTTCGGCGAGCTGAAGAGCCTGCTGGGGCCGAACTGTCTGTATTGAATCCGAGCCGGTCCCTGCCCGGCTCGGCGCGGTCGGCTGGGGAGGGTGGCCGGGTTCGTGAGAGCGTCATGCGTCCGGCTACGACGATCCGCTGGCACGCGGATCGCCGGTTCGCCGGGCCTGTGGCGAGCCGGTCCCCGACCGGCTCGGCGCGGTCGGCTGGGGAGCGTGGCCGGGATTATGAGAGCGTCGTGCGTCCGGCTACGGCGATCCGCTGGCACGCGGATCGCCGGTTCGCCTCGGAGGGTGCGGCGAGAGGGTGGCGGATCGGAGTGCGAGCCTGCGGCCGCCGGTGTCCTCCGGGTGGTCGAGTAGCCGCGGAGCGGCGGATCGAGACCGGGCGAGGGTCGGGCGGGACGGGGTCCGGGCGGGGGAGCGCGCGGCGAGGGAGCGGGGGAGGGCGGCGCGTAGACTGGGGCGGCCATGATCCAGACTCTCGACCTCCGCGGCCGTCGTCCCTCCTCCGCCGAGCTCCTCGCCCTCGTGCCCCGCAATCCGGGCACGTCCGCCTCCGTCGGGCCCGTCGTCGCCGAGCTGATCGCCGACGTCCGAGAACGCGGCGCGGAAGCGCTCCTCGACCAGGCGGAGCGGCTGGACGGCGTGCGCCCCCCGCACCTCCGCGTGCCCGCCGAGCAGATCGCCGAGGCGCTCGACCGCCTCGACCCGGCCATTCGCAGCGCACTCGAGGAGGCGATCGCGCGCGTCCGCCGCGCCAGCGCCGCACAGATCCCCCCGCCCCGCACCACCGAGCTCGACGACGGCGCCACGGTCACCCAGCGCTGGCAGCCCGTCGCCCGCGCCGGGCTGTACGTCCCCGGCGGCAAGGCGGTCTACCCGTCGAGCGTCGTCATGAACGCCGTGCCCGCGCAGGCCGCCGGAGTCGCCTCCATCGCCCTGGTCTCGCCGCCGCAGAAGGCGTTCGGCGGCTCCGTCCACCCCACGATCCTCGCGGCGGCCGCTCTGCTCGGCATCGACGAGGTCTACGCGGTCGGGGGCGCCGGAGCCGTCGCCGCACTGGCCTACGGCGTCGACTCGATCGGGCTGGATCCCGTCAGCATCATCACCGGGCCGGGCAACGTCTGGGTCACCACCGCGAAGCGCCAGGTGCTCGGCCAGGTCGGCATCGACTCCGAGGCGGGCCCGACCGAGATCCTCGTGATCGCCGACGACTCCGCCGAGCCGCGCCTTGTCGCCGCCGACCTGGTCAGCCAGGCCGAGCACGACGAGGCCGCCTCCGCGGTCCTGGTCACCGACAGCGCCGAGCTCGCCGCCGCCGTCGAGCGCGAGGTCGCCGCCCAGGCCGCTGCCACCCACCACGCGGAGCGCGTGGCCATCGCACTCGACGGCCCGCAGTCCGCGCTCGTGATCGTCGACGACCTCGAGCTCGCCTGCGCGTTCAGCGACGCCTACGGCCCCGAGCACCTCGAGCTGCACACGGCCGACCCCGTCGCGACGGCCGAGCGGATCCACGACGCCGGCGCGATCTTCCTCGGTCCGACCACCCCGGTGAGCCTGGGCGACTACCTCGCCGGCTCCAACCACGTGCTCCCGACGCTGGGGCAGGCGCGCTTCTCCTCCGGGCTCGGCGCCTACACCTTCCTCCGGCCGCAGCAGCTGATCTCGTACGACCGCGGTGCGCTCGAGCGCGTCGCCCCGCACATCCGCGCTCTCAGCGACGCCGAGGCGCTGCCCGCCCACGGCGACGCCGTCGACGCCCGCTTCGCCTGAGACCGAGAGGCCCTCGATGTTCTGCCCCTTCTGCCGGCACCCCGACTCCCGAGTGATCGACTCGCGCACGAGCGACGACGGCCTCTCGATCCGCCGCCGCCGGCAGTGCCCGTCGTGCGGCCGGCGCTTCTCGACGACCGAGACCGCGAGCCTCGTCGTGATCAAGCGCAGCGGAGTCGTGGAGCCGTTCAGCCGCGAGAAGATCGTCAGCGGCGTCCGGAAGGCCTGCCAGGGCCGGCCCGTCACCGACACCGATCTCGCCGTCCTCGCGCAGCGGGTGGAGGAGAGCATCCGCTCCACGGGCGCGTCGCAGATCGACGCGAACGACATCGGCCTCGCCATCCTGCCGCCGCTGCGCGAGCTCGACGAGGTCGCCTACCTCCGCTTCGCGAGCGTCTACCAGGCGTTCGACTCGCTGGACGACTTCGAGTCTGCGATCACCCTGCTCCGCGCCGAGCGCACCTCCGTGCCCCACAGCGCCGACGAGATCTGAGGCCCGGGTGTACCCGCTCCTGTTCCGCACCGTCCTGCGCCGCCTCGACCCGGAGCGGGCGCACCACCTGAGCTTCCCGGTGATCCGGGCCCTCGGAGCCCTCGCTCCGGTCCTGCGCCGGACCACCGTCCCGCGCGGAACGCCCGCGGTCGAGACGCTCGGCCTCCGCTTCGAGACCCCGTTCGGCGTCGCGGCCGGCTTCGACAAGGACGCCACCGCGGTCCTGGGCTTCGGCGCGCTCGGCTTCGGACACGTCGAGGTCGGGACCCTGACCGCTCGGGCGCAGCCGGGCAACGACCGGCCGCGCCTCTTCCGGCTGATCGCCGACCGCGCCGTCGTCAACAGGATGGGCTTCAACAATCACGGCGCCGAGGCCGCGGCGCAACGGCTGATCCGGCTGCGCAGCGCGCGCCGCCGCCCCGTGATCGGCGTGAACATCGGCAAGAGCCGGGTGGTCGAGGTGGACGACGCGATCGAGGACTACCTGATCAGCACGCGCCTGCTCGCGCCGCTCGCCGACTACCTCGTCGTGAACGTCAGCTCGCCGAACACCCCCGGGCTCCGCGGCCTGCAGGAGATCGACCGCCTCGAGCCGCTCCTCGCGGCCGTCAAGGACGCCGCCGACACGACGCCCCTGCTGGTCAAGATCGCCCCGGACCTCTCCGACGACGAGGTCGGCCGGGTCGCCGAGCTCGCCGTCCGCCTGGGTCTGGACGGGATCATCGCGACCAACACCACACTCTCCCGGGAGGGCCTCTCGACCGACCGCGCCGTGGTCGAGGCGGCCGGCGCCGGCGGCCTCTCCGGTGCCCCGCTGGCCGCGCGCTCGCTCGAGGTGCTCCGCGTGATCCGCGGCGTCGTCCCCGCGGCCTTCTGCGTGATCTCCGTCGGAGGAGTCGAGACGGCCGAGGACGTGCGCGAGCGCCTCGACGCGGGCGCCACCCTCGTCCAGGGCTACACCGCCTTCATCTACCGCGGGCCCCTGTGGGCTCGGGACATCAACCGGGGACTGGCCCGCGCCTCCTGACCCGCCGTGCACCACGAAGGGCCCCCGGAGCCGCGCGAGGCGCGACCGCAGGGGCCCTTCGTGGTCCGCCGTCCGACTACTCGGGGAAGGCGCGGCGCTTGACCTGGGGCTTCGGCAGGCGCATGACGCGCAGCTGGAGGGCGCGCATCGCGGCGTACCAGCGGATGCCCTTCTCGACCTTGTCGGCGCCGTAGCGCTCGGCGAGCTTCCGGCGCATCCGCATGCCGAGGAGGATGCAGTCGATCACCGCGAGGAGGAAGAACACCCAGAGGATGACGAGCGTCGCGTACTGCAGCTCCGGCTGCGGGAAGAAGCTCAGCAGCAGGACGACGACCATCACCGGGATGAGGAACTCGCCGAGGCTGAAGCGTGCGTCGACCCAGTCGCGCACGAACTTGCGCTGAGGACCCTTGTCGCGCAGCGGCAGGTAGCGCTGGTCACCGGCGGCCAGGCCGATGCGGGCCTGCTCGCGTGACACGGCGGCCTTCTCGCGGGCGTCGCGGGCGGCCTGCTTGCGGTCGGTGACGACCAGCGGACGCTTGCGGGCCAGCTCCTGCTCGCGCCGGGTCGGCGTCGGCCGGCCCTTCCCGGAGCCGGGCGAGCCGGCGTCGTCGGGCGTGTCGGTTGCG
Source organism: Rathayibacter sp. AY1A5 (assembly GCF_002930875.1). NCBI lineage: Bacteria > Bacillati > Actinomycetota > Actinomycetes > Micrococcales > Microbacteriaceae > Rathayibacter > Rathayibacter sp. AY1A5. The sequence continues at coordinate 116,144 of NZ_PSTM01000007.1, forward strand.
ATCGGGTGCTTGGCCACGGGGAACGTCCTTGGAATCGGGGGTCTCTTAAGATTACCTCCATGGCTCACGACGCTCCGACTCCGCCCGCACTCTCCTCCGACGAGGAGGCCGTCCTCGCCGCCGTCCGCGACGATCTGCCGCGCTCGCTCGCCCAGCTCGGGCAGCTCGTGCGGATCCCGTCCGTCTCGTGGGACGGCTTCGACGCCACCCGCGTGGCCGCCAGCGCCGAGGCCATCGCCGAGCTCGCGCGCGAGACGGGCGTCTTCGACGACGTCGCGATCCACAGCGCCACGATCGACGGCACCGACGTGCTCGGCCAGCCTGCCGTCCTGGCCACCCGCGCCGCCCGCAACGGAGCGCCGACCGTCCTCCTCTACGCCCACCACGACGTTCAGCCGCAGGGCGCCGAGTCGGCGTGGGAGACGCCTCCGTTCGAGCCGACCGTGCGCGGCGACCGCCTGTACGGGCGCGGTGCCGCCGACGACAAGGCGGGAGTCGTGTCCCACCTCGCCGCGGTGCGCGCACTCCGCGAGGTCGCGGGCGAGGACCACGACCTCGGGCTCGTCCTCTTCATCGAGGGGGAGGAGGAGTTCGGGTCGCGCTCGTTCCCCACCTTCCTCCGCGAGCACCACGACGCCCTCCGCGCGGATGCGATCATCGTCGCCGACAGCGACAACTGGGACGTCGACACCCCCGCGCTGACGGTGGGCCTGCGCGGCAACGTCACCTTCACCCTCACCGTCAGCACTCTCGCGCACGCCTCGCACTCGGGCATGCTCGGCGGAGCGGTCCCGGACGCGATGCTCGCGGCGGTCCGCCTGCTCGCGACGCTCTGGAACGAGGACGGCTCGGTCGCCGTCGCCGGCCTCACCGAGCACGACGGAGCGGTGCCCGAGACGACCGAGGAGGACCTCCGCCGCGACTCGGGGCTGCTCGACGGGGTCTCGCCGATCGGCACCGGCGCGATCCTCTCGCGCCTGTGGTCGAAGCCGGCCGTCACGGTCACCGGGATCGATGCGCCCAGCGTCGTCGACGCCTCCAACACCCTCGTCCCATCCGTGCGCGTGAAGATCAGCGCCCGCATCGCCCCCGGCCAGGACGCGGAGGAGGCGTTCGCCGCCATCGAGAGCCACCTGCGGGCGAACTCCCCGTTCGGCGCCCACCTCGCGATCGAGGACGTCGACACCGGCAGCCCGTTCCTGGTCGACGCGACCGGCTGGGCCGTGGACCTGGTGAAGGGCGCGATGGCCGACGCGTGGGGACGCGAGCCCCTCGAGACCGGGATCGGCGGGAGCATCCCGTTCATCGCCGACCTCGTGCGCGAGTTCCCCGAGGCGCAGATCCTCGTCACCGGTGTCGAGGACCCCGACTCGCGCGCGCACAGCCCCAACGAGTCGCTGCACCTGGGCGTCTTCAAGCGCGCCGCGCAGACCGAGGCGCTGTTCCTGCTCCGCGCCGCCGCTCACCGCGACTGACCACCGGTCGTGGAATACCCGGGTGACCACCCGGGTTGCAGCCGTAGAATCCCGGAAGGCACGACGACCGTTCCGCCCGTCCCCTGAGGAGTAACATGTCAGACACACTGACCGACCAGACGGCGACCCCCCTCGCCACCCCGCCCAGCGCGGCCCACGGCGTCTCGATGACCCCGACCGCCGCTGCCAAGGTCAAGAGCCTGCTCGAGCAGGAGGGCCGCGACGACCTGCGCCTGCGCGTCGCCGTGCAGCCCGGCGGCTGCTCCGGCCTCATCTACCAGCTCTACTTCGACGAGCGCACCCTCGACGGCGACGCCGCGGTGGAGTTCGAGGGCGTCGGCCTCGTCGTCGACAAGATGAGCGTCCCCTACCTCGACGGCGCCTCGATCGACTTCGAGGACACCATCCAGAAGCAGGGCTTCACCATCGACAACCCCAACGCGGGCGGCAGCTGCGCCTGCGGCGACAGCTTCCACTGACGCCGCGCGGCCCCGGGCCGTAGCTCCTCCGAACGGCGTCCGACAGTCCACTCCGGTGGCCCGTCGGGCGCCGTTCGTCATGACTGCACCACTCGACCGGGACGTCAAGAGCGGGTCGTCGTGCACCGGGCCGCCGGAGCGGAAGGGTAGGCTGGAGCCGGTCTAATACAGTTTCGTGTGAACTGGTCCCCAGTCTTCCGAAAGGTCACCGGTGCGCTTCAATCGCCGAATCCGCAGATGGGTCGCTGCCCCCGTCGCAGGAGCCCTCGCCCTCGTCCTCGCGGGCTGCACGCAAGAGCAGCTCCAGGGCTGGCTCCCCACCGAACCCGGCACGACGAACCACGTCGACCGCGTCATCGGACTCTGGGTCACCTCCTGGATCGTCCTGCTCGCCGTCGGCGTCGTCACGTGGGGTCTCACCATCTGGGCGGTGGTCGTCTACCGCCGTCGCAAGGGGCAGACCGGCCTGCCGGTCCAGCTGCGCTACAACATGCCGATCGAGATCTTCTACACGATCGTGCCGCTGATCCTCGTGATCGGCTTCTTCGCCTTCACCGCGCGCGACCAGGCCGCCATCGAGCAGCCCTACGACGACCCGGACGAGACCATCCAGGTGTACGGCAAGCAGTGGGCGTGGGACTTCAACTACGTCGACGAGGACGTCTACTCCGCCGGCATCCAGGGCCAGTACCAGGAGGGCGGAGACGCCGCCGGCTCGCTCGTCGAGTCCGAGATCCCCACGCTCTACCTGCCCGTCGGACAGAAGATCAAGATCCAGCTCGACGCGCGCGACGTGATCCACTCCTTCTGGGTCGTCGACTTCCTCTACAAGAAGGACATGATCCCCGGCAAGACGAACTACATGTACGTCACGCCTCTCAAGGAGGGGACCTACGCGGGCAAGTGCGCCGAGCTCTGCGGCGAGTACCACTCCGCGATGCTCTTCAACGTCAAGGTCGTCTCGCAGGGCGAGTACGACGACTACATCCAGTCGCTGCGCGACGCGGGCCAGACCGGTCAGCTCGGCGCCGAGTACAACCGCAATTCGAACCTTCCCGGAACCGGCGCGCCGGCCCGCGAGAACGAGGAGTAAGGGAGCATGAGCACCGCCACGGCACCCCGCCCGACGCGCACCGCCGGCACTCCGCCGGTCCAGCGCAAGGCGAACGTCCTCGTCCGCTGGATGACGTCGACCGACCACAAGGTCATCGGGTACATGTACCTGATCACGTCGTTCATCTACTTCTGCATCGCCGGCGTGATGGCACTCGTCATCCGCGCCCAGCTGTTCGAGCCCGGCCTGAACGTGGTCGAGACGCGCGAGCAGTACAACCAGCTGTTCACGATGCACGGCACGATCATGCTGCTGATGTTCGCGACGCCGCTCTTCGCCGGCTTCGCCAACGTCCTGATGCCGCTGCAGATCGGCGCCCCCGACGTCGCGTTCCCCCGCCTCAACGCCTTCGCGTACTGGCTCTACAGCTTCGGCTCGCTCATCGCGGTCGCCGGATTCGTCACCCCGCAGGGTGCGGCGTCCTTCGGCTGGTTCGCGTACGCGCCACTGTCGAGCACGACGTTCTCACCAGGGCTCGGCGGCAATCTCTGGGTCTTCGGCCTCGCGCTCTCGGGCTTCGGCACGATCCTCGGCGCGGTGAACTTCATCACGACGATCATCACGATGCGCGCTCCCGGCATGACGATGTTCCGCATGCCGATCTTCACCTGGAACATCCTGGTGACGTCGATCCTCGTGCTGCTCGCGTTCCCGGTGCTCGCCGCCGCGATGTTCGCCCTCGGCGCCGACCGGGTGTTCGACGCCCACATCTACGATGCGGCCAACGGCGGTGTCCTGCTCTGGCAGCACCTGTTCTGGTTCTTCGGCCACCCCGAGGTGTACATCATCGCGCTGCCGTTCTTCGGCATCGTGTCCGAGGTCTTCCCGGTCTTCAGCCGCAAGCCGATCTTCGGCTACAAGACGCTGATCTACGCGACCATCGCGATCGCCGCCCTCTCCGTGACTGTGTGGGCGCACCACATGTACGTCACCGGATCGGTCCTGCTGCCGTTCTTCTCGCTGATGACCATGCTCATCGCGGTTCCGACCGGCGTGAAGATCTTCAACTGGGTCGGCACCATGTGGCGCGGATCGGTGACCTTCGAGACCCCGATGATCTGGGCGATCGGCTTCCTGATCACCTTCACCTTCGGTGGACTCACCGGCGTGATCCTCGCGTCGCCCCCGCTCGACTTCCACGTCTCGGACTCGTACTTCGTGGTGGCGCACTTCCACTACGTCGTGTTCGGAACCGTCGTCTTCGCGATGTTCTCGGGCTTCTACTTCTGGTGGCCCAAGTGGACCGGCAAGATGCTGAACGAGACGCTGGGCAAGTGGCACTTCTGGCTGCTGTTCATCGGCTTCCACACCACCTTCCTCATCCAGCACTGGCTGGGCGTCGTCGGCATGCCGCGCCGCTACGCCAGCTACCTGCCCGAGGACGGCTTCACCTGGATGAACCAGGTGTCGACGGTCGGAGCGATGATCCTCGCGGTGTCGCTGATCCCGTTCTTCCTGAACGTGTACATCACGGCCCGCAAGGCGCCCAAGGTGACGGTGAACGACCCGTGGGGCTTCTCCCGGTCGCTCGAGTGGGCCACCTCGTGCCCGCCGCCCCGCCACAACTTCACCTCGATCCCGCGCATCCGCAGCGAGGCCCCGGCGTTCGACCTCAACCACCCCGAGGCGGGCATCCCCGTCGGAATCGGTCCGGCGAAGGACGCTCCGGACGCCCCCACGTACGACAAGTCCGAAGGCACGGTGAAGTAGGGCCATGCGCGCCAACGTCAATCTCTTCTGGCTCCTCGCGGGCTTCTTCCTCCTCGCCGACATCACGTACATCGTGTGGTCGCTGCTCGACACGGGCCAGGTGGAGTGGGTCGGCACCGTCGGCATCGGCCTCTCGGCCGTGCTGGGCGCGTTCATCGCGTTCTACGTCGGCCGCGTCCACAAGGCGCAGGGTGCCGAGCTCCCCGAGGACCGCCTCGATGCGGACATCGATGACGGAGACCCCGAGCTGGGCTTCTTCAGCCCGTGGAGCTGGTGGCCGCTGATCCTGGGCGGTTCCGCGGCCCTCGGATTCCTCGGCCTGGCCGTGGGGTTCTGGATCACCTACATCGCCGTAGGACTCTTCCTGGTCGCCATCGCCGGCTGGGTGTACGAGTACTACCGCGGGTACTTCGCCCGCTAGGGCGCATCGCACGGCCGAGGGCCGGGTGCACGAGGGCTTCGGCTCCGTGCACCCGGCCTTTTCGCTTATCCAGGAGGAAGCGATGCGCGGTCGGGGCCCGGTCGGCTCGGCCGTTCGGCTGCGTGCAGGGGCGTCATTCGCCGATCGGTGGCGGATCGAGCCTCCCGGTGAGAGCCGGGACCTCCCGGTGAGGGCCGGGGCCGCTCAGTGAGGGATGACGAGGTGAGCTGGAACTCTCGCGGTGTCCTGCTGGCGGGACACCGAGGCGTCCTGCGCGGAGGAACTCGTCTGGGCACATCCCGGCGGCCCGCGACGTGGATGCTCGCAGGGGAGTGCAGCGGGCGGCGCCGAGCAGGAGCGTCGGCCCGCGTCATCACCCCTACGGGTCTGCGCTGCAACGGCTCCTGCTCCGGTCGCGGGTAAGCGGGCTACGCCTGTGGCGGCTCTTCTGTGCGCTTGTGGGTGTGCCGACGGTGGTGTGGCCCGCTACGGTCGCGGATACTGCTGCGCCTGCGGCTGTACTGGGCCTGCCGCGCCTGTTCTGGCGCCTGCGCCGCCCTACGGACTCCTGCACACCGTCCCGACCCCAGCGGAGCCCGCACCCCGGCGGAACCGCGGGCGCCCCTGCGGCGCTTAGAGTTCCTCGGTACGTCTAGCGGGTCGTGCCGGTCGGTGCGAGGACAAGGAGCCTGAGACGCCGCTGCAGCGACGGACGTCGAGGCCCGGAGGTCGCCTCCTCTGTCTCACCGGCGAGCGTCGCCGTCGCCGATCACAGAGGGTTCGACCGTGAGCGGGGGAGGGCAGTCCTTCTAGGCCTGCTGAGGATGGGTGCCCTGGAACCGATGCCGAGCGTCTCGACGTGGACGGGGACGGGGACCTCACCGGACGACGACACTGCGACCATGCAGACAGGCTGGATCACTCGGTGATCCGAGGGAGGCGGACGTCTCCAGCTCGGCGGTCAGATGGCATCTCGGGATCCGAGGAGCGGGGGCCTCGAGTTCCGGAGTATCGCCCCACGTTCCTGCCGGCTTGTCGCCGTCGAGGCGCTGTGATCCGGTCTCACCGGCTCTCGGTGCACCGACGACCTCCACCGCGCCGGAGGACAGGCGCCGCCCCGCTGCGGGAACGACGAAGGGCCCGGACGAATGAACGTCCGGGCCCTTCGGGGGAGGATCAGTGCTCGCTGTGCGAGCTCTCGAGCTCCTTCTGGGTGACGGGGGTGATCCGGTCCTCGAAGAACCAGCGGGAGAGGCCGGCGCGGACGCGCTGCGGGGCGGTGATGCGGCCACGCGAGTCCGGACGGATCATCAGGGGCTCGTACTCGTCCTGACCGACGAGCTTCCAGCGCTCGTACTCGTCGAGCTGCTGGTGCACCTCGATGAACTCGCCTCCGGGGAGGCGGACGATGCGTCCCGACTCGAAGCCGTGCAGCGCGATCTCGCGGTCCTTCTTCTGCAGCGCCAGGCAGATGCGCTTGGTGATGAAGTACGCGATGAACGGACCCGCGATGAGCAGGAACTGCAGGCTGTGGATCACGCCCTCCATCGTGAGGTGGAAGTGCGTCGCGATGAGGTCGGACGAGGCGGCGGCCCAGAGGACGGCGTAGAAGCTGACTCCGGCGGCGCCGATCGCGGTGCGGGTCGCGGCGTTGCGCGGGCGGTCGAGCAGGTGGTGCTCGCGCTTGTCACCGGTGATCCACGCCTCGAGGAACGGGTAGAGCATGACCACGGCGATGAACAGTCCGAGACCGACGAGCGGGATCAGGATGTTGAACGACAGGGTTCCGATGCCCGGGATGGCCCACTCGAGTCCCGGCGGGACGAGGCGCAGGGCGCCGTCGGCGAAGCCGATGTACCAGTCGGGCTGGGTTCCCGCGGAGACGGGCGAGGGGTCGTACGGGCCGTAGTTCCAGATCGGGTTGATCGTGAACAGCGAGGCGATGAGGACGACGACGCCGAAGACGATGAAGAAGAATCCACCGGCCTTCGCGGCGTAGACCGGCAGCACCGGGTAGCCGACGACGTTCTGCTCGGTCTTGCCCGCACCGGGGAACTGGGTGTGCTTGTGGACGACCACGAACACGAGGTGCAGGGCGATGAACGCGAGCACCAGCGCCGGCAGCAGCAGGATGTGCAGCGTGTAGAGGCGGCCGACGATGTCGGTGCCCGGGAACTCGCCGCCGAAGAGCAGGAACGAGATCCAGGTGCCGACGATCGGGATGCCCTTGACCATGCCGTCGATGATGCGGAGGCCGTTGCCCGAGAGCAGGTCGTCGGGGAGCGAGTAGCCGGTGAAGCCCTCGGCCATCGCGAGGATGAAGAGGACGAAGCCGATGACCCAGTTGAGCTCGCGGGGCTTGCGGAACGCACCGGTGAAGAAGATGCGCAGCATGTGCAGGCCGATCGAGGCCACGAACAGCAGTGCCGCCCAGTGGTGGATCTGCCGCATCAGCAGGCCGCCGCGGATGTCGAAGGAGATGTCGAGCGAGGACGACATCGCCGCCGACATCTCGATGCCCTTGAGGGGCAGGTAGCTGCCCTCGTAGTGCGTCTCGACCATCGAGGCCTGGAAGAAGAAGGTGAGGAAGGTGCCCGACAGCAGGATGATGACGAAGCTGTAGAGCGCGACTTCGCCGAGGAGGAAGGACCAGTGGTCGGGGAAGATCTTGCGACCGAACTCCTTGACGACCGCGGAGATGCTCGTGCGCTCGTCGATGTAGTTCGACGCCGCTCCGACGTACCCCTTCTGGAACTTGCCGGATCCGAGGATGACGCCGTCCTCGGGCTCCGCGGGGGAGCTGGAGGGGCGTGAGGGGGTGGTGGTGGACATGTGAGTCATCGCTCCCAGAAGGACGGTCCGACGGGCTCCGTGAAGTCGCTTCTGGCGACCAGGTAACCCTCGGCGTCGACGGTGATGGGGAGCTGCGGAAGCGGACGCTTCGCCGGGCCGAAGATGACGGCGGCCTCGCGCGTGATGTCGAATTGCGACTGGTGGCACGGGCACAGCAGGTGGTGGGTCTGCTGCTCGTACAGCGCCACAGGGCAGCCGACGTGCGTGCAGATCTTGGAGTAGGCGACGATTCCGTCGTAGTTCCAGGTCTCGCGACCCTCACTGACGATGAGGTCCTCCGGCTTCAGGCGCATCAGGAGGACGGCGGCCTTGGCCTTCTCCTCCAGCTTGCCCTCGGCGTCGTTGAGGCCCTCGGGGATGACGTGGAAGGCGGATCCGAGGGTGACGTCCGATGCGAGGATCGGCGCTCCCGACGGGTCCAGGGTGAGCCTCGTGCCCTCTTCCCACAGGGTGGTCTTGAGGAGGGCGACGGGGTTCTGGTCCTGCGGGCCGAGGCCCCGGAACAGGATCACGGCGGGCAGGGGGAACACGACGAGGGAGGCGATCAGGCTGTTCCGGACGAGGGAGCGGCGGCCGAAGCCGGACTCCTTGTCGGACTGGTCGAAGATCTCGAGCGCACGGGCGCGGGTGGGCTCCGCGCTGCGGACGGGGTGGCGGATATCGATGCCCTCGTGGTCCGACATCAGCTGCTTGCCCCAGTGGACGGCGGCGATGCCGATGCCCAGGAGCGCGAGGGACATGCCCAGGCCGATGAACAGCGTGTTCAGCCGGACCGACGCGACGTCCTCGGTGATCGGGAACGCCATGTAGGCGGCGACCGCGAAGATCGAGCCCGCGAAGGAGAGGTAGAAGAGCGTGTACACCGTGCGCTCGGCACGCTTCTCGACCTTGGGGTCGAGGTCGGTCATCCGGGGGCGGTGCGGCGGGAGGCCCGGGTCCTGGACGCGGTCCCGCGTCACGACCGCGGTGCCGGCCGGAGCCGTTCCGTGCCCGGTGGCCGACGAGGTGGCGAGGTCCGTGCCACCCTCATCGTGCTCTGCCATGGTTCTCCTTTTCACGCCGTGTCGGCACCAGTCGGTGCCGTGGGTCAGTCGCGCCCGTCAGGGCGCTGCAGTCGTCTAGTTGGATCGGGCGGTGATCCACACCGTCAGGGCCACGATCGCGCCGAGGCCGAAGATCCAGAGGAACAGGCCCTCCGCGACCGGGCCGAGGGAGCCAAGCGCAAATCCGCCCGGGGACGGGTTGGCCTCGATGTACTTGAGGTACGAGATGATGTCGCGCTTGTCCTCGGGCGAGATGTTCAGGTCGTTGAAGACCGGCATGTTCTGCGGGCCGGTGACCATCGCCTCGTAGATGTGCGCCTCGGTCACGCCGCCCAGCGGGGGAGCGAACTTGCCCTCGGTGAGCGCGCCGCCGGCCCCGGCGACGTTGTGGCACATGGCGCAGTTGATGCGGAACAGCTCGGCGCCGTTCGCCGCGTCGCCCTGTCCGTCGAGGACCTCGCCCTCGGGGATCGCGGGGCCGGGGGCCAGCGACGCGACGTAGGCGGCGAGCTCGCCGACCTGCTCGTCGGTGAACTGCACCGGCTTCTCGAGCGCCTGGGGGCCGTGCATCTGCATCGGCATGCGGCCGGTGCCGACCTGGAAGTCGACCGACGCCGCGCCCACTCCGATGAGGGAGGGCGCGTTGTCGGTGCCCGCGGCGTCGAGGCCGTGGCAGGTGGCGCAGTTCGCGGCGAAGAGCTTCGAGCCCTCGTCGATCGTCTGCTGGCTGGTGGACGACGTCTCCGCGGAGGCGGACGTCGCGACGCCGACCGCGGCGTAGGTCCCGCCGGTGAGCCCGAGGCCGATGGCGATCAGGGCCAGGGTGGCGAGCGGGTGGCGGCGACCCTTCTTGGCTCGGCTCTTCGTCTTCGGGGAGGCCATCGAGGCGTCCTTCCTGCGGGGGTCGGGAGTGGAGTGGGGCATCGGCGGGCGCGTCACTTGAGGAAGTAGATGACGGCGAACAGGCCGACCCAGACGACGTCGACGAAGTGCCAGTAGTACGAGACGACGATGGCGCTCGTCGCCTCCTTGTGGCCGAAGTTCTTGACCGCGAAGCCGCGGCCGATGACGAGGAGGAACGCGATGAGGCCTCCGGTGACGTGCAGGGCGTGGAAGCCGGTCGTCAGGTAGAAGGCGGAGCCGTAGGCGTTGCTGGAGAGCGTGACGCCCTCGGAGACGAGGGTCGCGTACTCGAGCACCTGGCCGGAGACGAAGACCGCGCCCAGGGCGTAGGTGAGGAAGAACCACTCGACCATGCCCCACTTGAACGGGCTGAGGCCCGTCGCGCGCGGCTGCAGCCGCTCGGCGGCGAACACGCCGAACTGGCAGCTGAACGACGAGGCCACGAGGATCACCGTGTTCACGCCCGCGTAGGGGACGTTGAGGATCTGGGTCTCGGCGCCCCAGAGCTCGGGAGAGGTGCTGCGCAGTGTGAAGTAGATCGCGAAGAGGCCCGCGAAGAACATGACCTCGCTGCCCAGCCAGACGATCGTTCCGACCGCGACCGGGTTGGGTCGGTTCACTACGGGCGCGGTGGCCGTGGGGGAGAGAGAGGTGCTCGTCACACAGACCATTATGGCCGATGGCAGGGGAGGGAAGTCGCACTAGCCGGGAGGCGATCCTCGTCGCATAATCTGGGAGCCATGTCGGAAACCCTGTCCTGGCCGCACGTTCTCAGCGCACTCCTCGAGTCCTCCGATCTGAGCGTCTCCGAGGCGACGTGGGCCATGGAGCAGGTGATGGAGGGCGCGGCGACTCCGGCGCAGCTCGCCGGACTGCTGGTGGCCCTCCGTGCGAAGGGCGAGACCGTCGACGAGATCGTCGGCTTCCGCGACGCGATCCTCGACCACGCGGTGCCGCTGGACGTGGACCCGATGGCCCTGGACATCGTCGGTACCGGCGGGGACCGCTTCGGGACCGTCAACATCTCCTCCACCGCGTCGATCATCGCGGCCGCGGCCGGCACGCCCGTCGTGAAGCACGGGAACAAGGCCGCGTCCTCCTCCTCCGGCTCCTCCGACGTGCTCGCGGCACTCGGGGTCGACCTCTCCCTCTCCCCCGAGCGGGTGGCCGAGGTGTTCCGGCGGACGGGGATCGCCTTCGTCTTCGCGTCCCTCTTCCACCCCGGCTTCCGGCACGCCGGTCCGGTGCGCGCCGAGCTGGGCGTGCCGACGGTGTTCAACTTCCTCGGCCCGCTCTGCAATCCGGCGCGTCCCGAGGCGTCGGCGGTCGGAGTGGCGCACCTCGACCGGGTGCCGCTGGTCGTCGGCGTGTTCCGGACGCGCGGGGCGACGGCTCTGGTGTTCCGCGGGGACGACGGCCTCGACGAGCTCACGACCACGGGTCACAGCCACATCTGGGAGGTGTCGCGCGGCTCCGTGGTCGAGCACGACCTCGATCCGCGCGACCTGGGCCTGCCCCGCGCGCGGATCGACGAGCTGCGCGGCCGCGACGCCGCCTACAACGCGAGCGTGGTGCGCTCGGTGCTCGGGGGAGACGGCGGCCCCGTCCGCGACATCGTCCTTCTGAACGCGGCCGCGGGCCTCGCGGCGTTCGACCTGGCGCGCGACCCGGACCTGGTGCGCATGCCCGTCCTGGAGCGCCTGCGGACGTCGATGGACCGCGCGGCGGAGGCCGTCGACTCCGGGGCCGCCACGGCCAAGCTCGAGGAGTGGGTCCGCGAGACGCAGCGCGCCGTCGTCCCGCTGCCGTAGGCGCGAGCGCAGGGCGTAACGTGGGGCTGCTGTCCGCGACGGTGCGGGCGGCGATCCACCACGCGCCGGATCGCCCGCAGGTCACGGGACGCCCGAGTGGTGGCCCGATCCTGGAGGAGACCTCGATGAAGAAGCTCATCAACGACCCGAAGAACGTCGTCACGGAGTCGGTGGCCGGCTTCGGCCTGGCGCACGCCGACCTGGTCCGGGTGGTGTCGGATCCCCTGTTCGTAGTGCGGGCCGACGCGCCCCGCTCGGGCAAGGTGGGCATCGTCAGCGGAGGCGGCAGCGGGCACGAGCCGCTGCACGCGGGCTTCGTCGGATTCGGGATGCTGGACGCCGCCGTCCCCGGTCCCGTCTTCACCTCGCCCACGCCCGACCCGATCGTCGCGGCCACGCAGGCCGTCGACGGCGGTGCGGGTGTGCTGCACATCGTGAAGAACTACACGGGCGACGTCCTGAACTTCGAGACCGCGGCCGACCTCGCCGGCGCCGAGGGGATCGAGGTGCGCAGCGTGATCGTCGACGACGACGTCGCGGTGAAGGACTCGCTCTACACCGCGGGCCGCCGCGGCGTGGCCGGCACCGTGCTGGTCGAGCGGATCGCGGGCGCCGCGGCCGAGCGGGGCGACTCCCTCGACGAGGTCGCGACGATCGCCGAGACGGTGATCGCGAACGTGCGCTCGATGGGCGTCGCCCTCACGCCGTGCATCGTCCCGCACGCGGGCGAGCCGAGCTTCGAGCTGGGCGAGGACGAGATCGAGATCGGCATCGGCATCCACGGCGAGCCCGGCCGGGAGAAGATCGCGCTGGAGCCGGCCGACCGCATCGTCGACCGGATCCTCGGCCCGATCCTGGAGGACCTGCCGTTCTCCTCCGGGGACGAGGTGCTGCTCCTGGTGAACGGCATGGGCGGCACGCCGCAGATCGAGCTGTACCTCGCCTACCGCCGCGCAGCCGAGGCGCTGGCCGAGAAGGGGATCACCGTCGCACGCAGCCTCGTCGGCAACTACACGACGTCGCTCGAGATGCAGGGCTTCTCGCTCACCGTCCTCAAGCTCGACGACGCCCTGACCGAGCTGTGGGACTCCCCGGTGCAGACCGCGGCGCTGCGGTGGGGACGCTGAGCGCCCGCGCGCACACCATGACCGGAACGACAGTCGCAGGAGCGGCGCACGAGGAGGAGACGACCATGCAGGACGCACAGGGAGCCGGGCTCGACGCGGCATGGGCGACGGCGTGGATCCGCCGCGCCGCCGAGTCGATCGCGGAGCACCGGGTCGAGCTGATCACGCTCGACCGGGCGATCGGCGACGGGGACCACGGCGAGAACATGGACCGCGGCTTCCAGGCCGTGGTCGCGAAGCTGGATGCGGCGCCGGAGCAGGGGGTCCCGGCGGACGTGCTCAAGCTGGTCGCGACGACGCTCATCTCCACCGTCGGCGGCGCCTCGGGCCCGCTGTTCGGCACGGCGTTCCTGAAGGCCTCCGCCGCGGTCGCGGGCGAGGTCGCGCTCGAGGGCGCGGACGTCGCAGCGCTCCTGGCCGCGGCGAGGGACGGCATCGTGCTCCGCGGCAAGGCCGAGGTGGGCGACAAGACGATGGTGGACGCGTGGACGCCGGCGGTCGACGCGGCCGCGGCCGCCGCCGAGGAGGGAGCGGCTCCGGCCGACGTCCTCGCCGCGGCGGCGGAGGCGGCGCAGAGGGGAGCGGAGTCGACGGACCCGCTGGTCGCCCGCAAGGGACGCGCCAGCTACCTCGGCGAGCGCGCCATCGGGCACCGTGATCCCGGCAGCGTGTCGACCGTTCTCCTGCTCCGCGCAGCAGCCGAGGCGGCGGCGTGAGCGTCGGGCTGGTCCTGGTCTCGCACAGCGCGCAGCTGGCGGAGGGGCTGGTCGAGCTCGCGGAGCAGATGGCGGCCTCGGTCGCGCTGGTCGCCGCGGGCGGGACGGACGACGGCGGCATCGGCACCAGCTTCGACCGCATCACGGCGGCCCTGGCGGAAGCGGACTCCGGCGAGGGGGTCGTCGTCCTCTGCGACCTCGGCTCGGCGATCATGACGGCGGAGACCGCGGTCGAGTTCCTCGACGACGACGCGCGCGCCCAGGTCCGGATCGCCGACGCCCCGCTGGTGGAGGGGGCGGTCGCGGCCGCCGTCGCCGCGGGCACGGGGGCGTCGCTGGACGAGGTGCTCGCCGCCGCGGAGTCGGCCCGGGGCGAGGCGCTCGCTGCTCCCGCCGAGGAGGCCGCGCCCGGTGACGAGCGCGTGCAGCGCCGCGTCCGCCTCATCAACCCGAACGGCCTGCACGCCCGTCCCGCGGCCGACTTCGTCACGCTCGCCGCCACCTTCGACGCCCGGATCGACGCGAACGGCAAGGACGCCACGAGCCTGCTCGGCGTGATGTCGCTGGGGCTCGACCGCGGGGACGAGGTCGTCCTCTCGGCGTCGGGGCCGCAGGCCCAGGAGGCGGTCGGCCGGCTCGGCGATCTGGTCGAGTCGGGCTTCGGCGAGGTGTAGCGCGCCGTCGACCGGTCCAGGGACCGCGGAGGCGCCTCCTCCTACGCTGAGCGCATGGCCCTCCGCGGAACCCGACCCCCGTCCGTCCTGCTCCGCCGACTCGTCACCGTCCCGCGCGTCGTGCGCCGGGCGGACGCTCGTGCGGCCCGGCGGCTGAACGCCCGTCGCCCGTCGCCCGTCGTCGACGGGGCGCTCGTGGGGCTCTCCCGGGCCGCGGACCACGGAGTCCTCTGGGCCGGCGTCGGCGTCCTGCTGCTCCTGGCGGGCCGTCCCCGCGAGGCTCTGCGGGGGACCGCCTCGCTCGCCGCGGCCAGCGCGCTCGCGAACCTGGTCGGCAAGCGCGTGTTCGGCGGCGACCGGCCGCTCCTCGTCGACGTCCCGGTCGGCCGGCGCCTGGCGACGGTGCCGACGTCGGCGTCCTTCCCCTCGGGGCACGCGGCGAGCGCCGCTGCCTTCGCCGCCGGGGTCGCGCTCGAGTCGCCCCGAGTGGGGGCGGCGGTCGCCCCGCTCGCCGCCGCCGTGGCCTTCTCCCGCCTGCACGTCGGCGTCCACTGGCTCTCGGACGTCCTCGGCGGCGCGGCGCTCGGCGCGGCGGTCGCGGTCGTCGGCCGAGCCGTCCTGCCGGCCGAGCCGCGCCACGTGCCCGTCTCGGAGCGCGCGACCCGGCCCCCCGTCGACCGCAGCCCGCTGGGGGACGGCGCCGCCCTCCTCGTGGTCCTCAACCCCGGCGCGGGCCGGGACTCGCACCGCCCCGATCCCGAGCCGCTGGTCCGAGCCCGGTTCCCGAAGGCGCGCGTGCACCGGCTGACCGAGGGGGAGGACCTCGCCGACGTGGTGCGCGAGGCGCGCTCGGGGGACTCTCCGCCCCGGGTGCTCGGGATCTACGGCGGGGACGGCACCATGTCGGTCGGTGCCGCTCTCGCCCGCGCCGAGGGGATGACGCTGCTCGTGCTGCCGGGCGGGACCATGAACCACTTCGCGAAGGCGCTGGGGCTGCTCACCGTCCAGGACGCGCTCGACGCGGCGACGATCGGCGAGCGCCGCGATGTCGACGTGGCCGAGGTCGTCGCGGACGGGGGAGAACCGGTCACGGTGCTCAACACGGTCTCGATCGGCGTCTACCCGGAGTTCGTCGCGGCCCGCGAGAAGCGCGAGAAGCGGATCGGGAAGCCGCTCGCCGCCGTGATCGCGGCCCTCTCGGTCGTGCGGCGCACCGATCCGTTCGAGCTCCGGCGCGACGGGCGCACGCAGCTCGTCTGGTCGTACTTCGTCGGGGTGAACCAGGAGCACCCGCGCACGGCCGCCCCGCTCGCCCGGCGTCGGCTCGACGACGGCCACCTCGACGTGCGCATCCTGCACTCAGGACGGACTCCGCGCACTCGGGGAGCGTTCTCGCTCCTGCTCGGCCGTACGGCGACCCCGGTGGTCGGCCGTGTGCCCGGCTGGCGGGCACCGGTGGTGGAGTCGTTCTCGACGCCGGAGATCACCGTCGGCGCGCGCCGGCCCGCGGGGGACGACCCCGAGTGGGCGCACGACGGCGAGACCGAGCGCTTCGACGGCTCCCGCGACGGATTCGACGAGGCCGTGGTGCGGATAGTGCCGCTGGGCCTGCGGGTCTACGCGACCGCCGACTAGGGAGCGGTGCCGGCCCGGTCCCCGCCGTCCGGATCCGCCAGCAGCTCGGCCAGCGCGTCGAGGGCGGCGACCTGCCCGGCCACCACCAGCGAGCGGGCCTCGTCGAGCGGGTGCCACCGGGCGTCCTCCAGCTCGGGGAAGCTGCGCAGCACGCCGGAGCCCCGCGGCCACTCCAGCTCGAAGGTGTTGCTCGCGACGAAGGCGGTGTCCGCGAGTCCGCGCCCGGCGAAGACGGTGACGGTCTTGGCCGCGCTCTGCCGGAACGCACCGAGGAGGGTCAGCTCCCCGTCGGGCGGAGGAGCGCCGGTCTCCTCCTCGAATTCTCGGCGCGCGGCGTCCAGCGACGTCTCGTCGCCCGTGTGCACGCCCTTCGGGATCGTCCACGCGCGGGGGCGCCGGGTCCAGAAGGGGCCGCCCATCCGCCCGAGGAACACCTCGGTGCCGGAGGGGCCCTCGCGGTGCAGCAGGATCCCCGCGCTCGTCACCGCGGCCATCGCGTCTCTCCGGTCATCCCGCCATCCTGCCCCGCGCCCGTGGAAGGATCGGCAGGACCCGCCCGCGACCGCACGGAGTGAACCATGCACGACCACGAGATCCTCCGACAGCTGCGCGACGCGCTCGGAGACGCGGTCCTGACCGAGGGCCCCGGGTTCGAGGCCGTGCACACCGACAAGTCGGGCTTCTCCGCACCGGGTCGCGCGCTCGCGCTCGTCGCTGCCCGCTCGGTCGAGGACGTGCAGGCGGCGCTGCGCATAGCGACGGAGCACCGGCTCCCGGTCGTGCCGCGCGGAGCGGGAACGGGCCTCGCTGCCGGGGGAGTGGCGAGCGGGGGAGCGCTCGTCCTCTCGACCGCCGCCATGGACCGCATCCTCGAGGTGTCGCTCGAGGACGAGCTGGCGGTGGTCGAGCCCGGGGTCATCAATCAGGCGCTGTCGGACGCCGTCGCTCCGCACGGCCTCGTCTTCTCGCCCGACCCCGCGAGCCGCGCGATCTCGAGCATCGGCGGCAACATCGCGACGAACGCCGGGGGGCTGCTGTGCGCCAAGTACGGCGTGACCCGCGAGGCGGTGCTCGGGTTGACGGTCGTCCTCCCCGACGGACGCCTGCTCCGCACCGGCCGCCGCAGCGTGAAGGGAGTCACCGGGTACGACCTCACCGCGCTCCTGACCGGCTCCGAGGGGACGCTGGGCGTCATCGTGGAGGCCACCGTGAAGCTCCGCCCGATCCCGACCGGGCGCGTGGTCACGGTCGGCGCGTACTTCCCGAGCGTCGTCGCCGCGGCCGCCGCCTCCGCTGCGATCACCGCCGCGCGGCTCCGTCCCGCGGTGATGGAGCTGATGGACGAGGCGGCGCTCGCCGCGATCTCGCGCTACACCGGAGCGGCCCTGGACCGCGGTGCCGCCTACCTCCTCGTCCAGACGGACGGCGGAGGAGCGGCGGAGGAGTCGCAGCGCGTCCTCGAGATCGTGACCGCCTCCGGGGGCGCCGCCGAGGCGACCGAGGACCCGGCCGAGGGCGAGGCTCTGCTGGCCGTCCGCCGGGCCTTCCACCCGGCGCTCGAGGCGGAGGGCCGGGTGCTGATCGAGGACGTCTGCGTGCCCCGCTCGGCGCTGCCGGCGATGTTCGCGGCGATCCGCGGCATCGAGGAGCGGACGGGGTTCAGCATCCCCACCGTCGCCCACGCGGGGGACGGGAACCTCCATCCGAACTTCGTGCTGCCCGCGGGGGACGGACCCGTGGGGGAGGACGTCTGGGGCGCCGCGGCGGAGCTCTTCCGCACGGCCCTGGCCCTCGGCGGCACGCTCACGGGCGAGCACGGCGTGGGACTGCTCAAGCGGCGCTGGCTGGCGGAGGAGCTGGGCGAGGACTCGCTGGCGCTCCAGCGCGGGATCAAGGCCGTGTTCGACCCGCTGGGGATCATGAACCCGGGGAAGGTCTTCTGAGGAGGGCGCCCCGGGCTACAGCAGCTCGGCCGTGATCATCGAGGCGGTGAACACGATCGTCGCCGCGGACATGAGCCAGTAGAGGACCGTCTCGCGCCAGGACCCGGCGGAGCCCAGCACGGGCAGCGCGGCGTAGCCGCCGGTGGTCCAGACGTGGCGCAGCGGTGTCCGGCGCAGGCGCCGCGGCAGGCGCACGCGCAGCGGCCACAGCCAGTTGATCCCGCCGGTCGTGAGGGCGTCGCCGGCCACGTGCACGAGGTAGCCCAGCGTCGCGGCGACCCGGAGCCACGCCCAGGTGCCGTCGGCGAGCGCGACGAGCAGGACCGTGACGACCGTCGCCCCGGCCCAGGCGATGCGCCAGGAGGGGGCGGCCCGGACGGCCTTCGCGGCGAACGCGAGGGCGGGCAGCGTGAGCACGGCGGCCACGGCGACGGGGCCGACGACCGGCACCGGGAAGCGCAGCGCCGTGAGCACCGGCACCAGGTACCAGACGACGGCGACCGCGAGCAGCGAGTGCATCCCGTGCCGGTGCCCTCCGCTGATCCGGCCCGCGGTCGCGGTGAGCAGGGAGGCGCCCGGCGCCGAGCGGGAGACGGTCGCGCTCGCGTGGTCCGCGTCGGGCACCAGGGCCCAGCCGGCGGCGACTCCGAGGCCGACCAGCCGGAGGTCCAGCGGGAGACCCGCGAGGCCGAGGGGCCCGGCGACGGCGGGCACGGAGGCGGCGACGGCCCAGGCGAGCGCACCGGAGACGGCGTGCGAGCGGCCCATCATCGCGGGTCGGCTCCTTCGACTGGGCGCTGCGAGGCCGGAGGACGACCGCGGCGGCACGAGAGAACCCCCGGCCGAGTGCGTGAGCACGGACCGGGGGTGAGGGTGGGCGATACCGGACTCGAACCGATGACCTCTTCCGTGTGAAGGAAGCGCGCTACCAACTGCGCCAATCGCCCAGGGGGACGTGCTGGACGACCCGAGAGACGATCGTAGCGGATCCGCGGGGCCCGGATGCACCGCCGACGCCCGCCACGCCCGGGTGAACGGACGGCGACGAGCCGGTTTCGCGCGGAAAGACGCGGATCGGACTCCGAGCGGCGGGATCGGCGTCCGCTCGATTTGGATTCCGGCGCCGCTGTCGTATACATTCTTCTAGGTCGAGCCGGGCAGCGAAAGCGCCGGACAGACAGCAAGACAGCACGACACGCAAAACGGCAACACCAGTACGACCTACATGCGGATGTGGCGCAGCGGTAGCGCATCACCTTGCCAAGGTGAGGGTCGCGAGTTCGAATCTCGTCATCCGCTCGAACACCGGTCCTCGGACCGGCGTCATCGGGACGGCACCCTCGGGTGCCTCCCACCTGGTCGGCCCTCGGGCCGCCGACACCGAATCCCGTACACGGTGGATTGGCCGAGAGGCGAGGCAGCGGCCTGCAAAGCCGTATACACGGGTTCGAATCCCGTATCCACCTCGATCGTTCACCGAACGAGGCGCTCCGCACGGAGCAACGGGCGATTGGCGCAGCGGTAGCGCGCTTCCCTGACACGGAAGAGGTCACTGGTTCGATCCCAGTATCGCCCACCACGAGAACCCCCGGCCCCTGGCCGGGGGTTCTGTCGTTCCCGGCTCCGGCGCTACCCTCGCAGGATGCCCGCCCCGATCCCCGTCGACGACCAGGGCACCCTCCTGCGGCTCGTCTCGCGGGACGACGGACCTGCCCTCGCCGCCGCGTACCGGCGCAACCGCCGGCACCTCGCGCCCTGGGAGCCGACGCGCTCGACCCGCTTCTTCGAGGCGGGGGGCCAGACCGACGCCGTCGCTGACGCACTCGCCGCGCACCGGGCCGGCAGCGTCCTCCCGCTCGTCCTCGACGCGGGCGGCGTGATCGTCGGTCGGCTGACTCTCGCGAACATCGTCCGCGGCGCCTTCGACAGCGGCGATCTCGGCTACTGGCTCGACAGCGGTCTGCAAGGCCGCGGCGTGATGACCCGCGCGGTCGGAGCCGTCCTGCGCACCGCGCGGGAGGATCTGGGGCTGCACCGCGTGCAGGCCGGGACGCTCCTCCACAACGTCGGATCGCAGACCGTGCTTCAGCGCAACGGCTTCGAGCGGATCGGCGTCGCGCGGCGCTACCTGCGGATCGCCGGGGAGTGGCAGGACCACGTCCTCTTCCAGGCGCTGCTCGAGGGCGGCCCGCTCCAGCCTCCGCCGACTCCGCTCGTCTAGGGTGAGCGGCGCCGGCCTTCTCCCGGCGCTCCGAGCGGGAGGGACGCGCCCATGACCACGCGGCACATCGGCGGACGAGAGTTCGACTTCGAGCGGCAGGTGGCCGTGATGGCGGTCGTGAACCGCACACCCGACTCCTTCTACGACAAGGGCTCCACCTTCGCCCTGGACAGCGCCATCGCGGCCGCCGTGCGCGCCGCGGAGCTCGGCGCCGACTGGGTCGACATCGGCGGAGTGCCGTTCGGCCGCGGCCCCGCTGTCACGCTCCAGGAGGAGCTCGACCGGGTCGTCCCCGTCGTGGCGGGCATCGCGGAGCGGAGCGACGTGGTCGTCTCGGTGGACACGACGAGCGCCGAGGTCGCGCGCGCGAGCATCGCCGCGGGCGCCTCCGTCGTCAACGACACGAGCGGGCTGCACGACCCCCGGATGCTCGAGGTCGTCGCCTCCTCCTCCGCCCAGCTCGTCATCACCCACAGCGTGGGCGCCCCCCGCAGCGAGCCGGAGAGACCCGAGTACGACGACGTCGTGGCGACCGTGGTCGACCATCTGCGGAGCCGCGTCGATCGCGCGCTCTCGGGTGGAGTGCCTGCCGGGAGGATCATCGTCGATCCGGGTCACGACCTGAACAAGAACACCCTGCACACGCTCGAGCTCACCCGCCGGCTGGGCGAGGTGGCCGCGCTCGGCTTCCCGGTGCTCGCCGCGGTGTCCAACAAGGACTTCATCGGCGAGGCGCTGGACCGGCCGCAGGGGGAGCGCCTCGAGGGCTCCCTCGCCGCCGCGGTGATCTGCATCCTGAACGGTGCGCGGATCGTGCGCATGCACGACGTGCGCCAGGCGGTGGACGCCGTGCGGATGACGGAGGCGGTGCTGGGCTGGCGGGCGCCCGCCTTCCTCCGCCACAACGTGGAGCCGGCGGCGTGAGCGCCCGCATCGACGGCCTGTCGCCGGCCGGGCAGGACCTGTCCGACGAGGCTCTGCTGGCCCTCTACGCGGACGGGGCGGGCGAGGAGTGGCTCCGGGTCAACTTCGTCGCGAGCGTCGACGGAGCGGTCACCCGTGACGGCGTCTCGGGCGATCTCGGGGGCGCGGCGGACCTGCGCGTGTTCGACCTGCTCCGCCGGCTCGCCGACGTCGTGCTCGTCGCGGCCGGCACGGTGCGGACCGAGGGCTACGGCCCGATGGTGCTGAGCGACGAGTCCGTGCGGGCCCGGCTCGGCACCGGGCTCGCCCCGCAGCCCGTCTTCGCGATCGTCTCGGGGTCGCTCGACCTCGATCCCGCTTCGCGGATCTTCACCGAGGCGCCGGTGCGTCCGATCGTCGTAACCACCGGCTCCTCGTCGGCCCGCCGCCGCGCGGAGCTCGCCGAGGTCGCCGACGTGCTCGTCTGCGGCGACGCACGGCTCGAAGCGACGCGGATGCGGGCGCAGCTCGCAGAGCGGGGGCTCGGCAGGATCCACTGCGAGGGTGGTCCGTCGCTGCTCGGGACCCTCCTCGCCGCGGACGCCGTCGACGAGCTCTGCCTGACCGTCTCTCCGACGCTCGAGGCGGGGGACTCCGGGAGGCTCGCCCGCGGCGACGTCCCCGGACCTCGCCCGCAGCACCTGGCGCACGTGCTCAGCGCCGGCGACACGCTGCTCCTGCGCTACCTCCGCCGGTGCTGACCCGCCCTACTCGCGGCGCCGCTCGTTCTCGTCGCGCTTGGCCTCGGAGGCCGGACGGGCGGCGATCACGGGGTGGGCGCCGGTGAAGCCGTCCCGGGCGGACGCGATCGCCAGGATGCGCGGCTTCGCGACGTGCCAGCCCACGATCAGGGCGGGCACGCCGACCACCGCGACGATCCCCACGGTCCAGGTGCCGGTCGGGAAGTCGACGGCGATGAGGACCACCACGATCACCAGGAACGCCAGGGTGAGCCACGAGGTCACCGGGGCGCCGGGCATCCGGAAGGATGGGCGCTCCAGGCGCCCGTGGGCCGCCCAGCGCTGCAGCTGCATCTGGCAGAGGACGATCATGCCCCAGCCCGTGACGATGCCCAGCGCCGAGACGTTGAGGACGATCTCGAAGGCCTCGGACGGCACGAAGAGGTTCAGCACGATCCCGATCAGGGTGATGCTCGCCGTGAGCAGGATGCCGCCGTAGGGGACGCCCTGCTTGTTCATCCGGCCGGTGAAGGCGGGGGCGGAGCCGTTGAGCGCCATGGAGCGGAGGATGCGGCCGGTCGAGTAGAGCCCGGCGTTGATGCTGGAGAGCGCGGCCGTCAGCACGACGAAGTTCATGATCGATCCGGCGATCTCGCCCGAGGAGCCGTCGCCCAGCGAGCTGAAGAACGTGACGAACGGGCTCTCGCCCTTCGAGTAGGCCGTGTAGGGCAGCAGCAGCGTCAGCAGCAGCACCGAGCCGACGTAGAAGACGGCGATGCGCAGGATGACCGAGTTGATCGCGCGCGGGATGACCTTCGCCGGCTCCGCGGTCTCGCCCGCCGCCGTGCCGACAAGCTCGACTCCGGAGTAGGCGAACACCACGCCCTGGACGACCAGGACGCTGGCGATCAGGCCGCCGGGCAGGATGCCGCCGTTGTCGTTCCAGAGGCTGATCCCGGGGTCCACGGCGACGCCGCCGGACTGCAGCGGCCAGCCCGCGGCGAGCACGACGACGCCGATCACCAGGAAGACCACCAGCGCCGTGACCTTGATCAGCGCGAACCAGAACTCCAGCTCCCCGAAGACCTTGACCGAGACGAGGTTCAGCGAGAGCACGACGACCAGGGCGATGAGTGCGAGGAGCCACTGGGGCACGGAGGAGAAGAGCGACCAGTACTTCACGTAGAGGGCCACCGCGGTGACGTCGGCGATCGCGGTCATCGCCCAGTTCAGGAAGTACATCCAGCCGGCGACGAAGGCGGCCTTCTCGCCCAGGAACTCGCGGGCGTAGGAGATGAAGGAGCCCGAGCTCGGCCGGTGCAGGACCAGCTCGCCGAGCGCGCGGAGGATCAGGTAGGCGAAGACGCCGCAGACCGCGTACACGACGACGAGCGAGGGACCGGCGGTGGCGAGTCGGCCGCCGGCGCCGAGGAAGAGGCCGGTGCCGATCGCGCCGCCGATGGCGATCATCTGCAGCTGCCGGGGCTTGAGACCGGGACGGTAGCCCTCCTGCTCCTTCGAGAAGTCGGGCTGCACGGGCCCGCGGTCGTCGTCGCTCTGCGTCACGGGGGCTCCCTCGTCACCGGATCGCGCCGGGCGGCTGCTCCGGCACGCCCGTCAGGGTAAGGGCGCGCTGCTCGGAGGAGGCGGGTGGCGCGGTCCGCGGCATGCGGATCCTCTCAGGATCGGGGCGCCTACCCTGGGGGCATGAGCGGTCCGGACCTCGCACGGCAGTTCTCGCTCGACGGCGTCCGGATCCCGTCGCCGGCGAGGCGCCTGAACGGCGGCACCGATCCGGCGCTCGTCTGGCGCAACGAGCTCGACGGGCTGACCTTCCGCGTATACGCCGGGTACCTGAAGTGGAATCCCCGGTCCACGGGCGTCGACCTCCGTCGCGAGATCGCGCGTCTGCGCTGGCTGGAGGGGCGGATCGTCGCGCCCCGGATCCTGGAGGCGGGCGAGGACGAGGAGGGGCAGTGGCTCCTCACCGCACCGCTGCCCGGGCGGAGCGCCGTCGACCCGGAGTGGACAGCCCGGCCGGAGGAGGCCGTCCGCGCGATCGCGGCCGGCCTGCGGGCGGTCCACGCGCTCCCCGTCGACGCGGTGCCCGAAGAGCTGCGCGGCGACTCCTGGTTCGCGCGCCGGCCGTCGGCGCTCGGCGCGGCTCCGGAGCTCGTGGACCCCGTCGTGGTGCACGGCGACGCGTGCGCTCCGAACACGCTCGTCGACGACGACGGACGCTGGAGCGGCACGGTCGACGTCGGCGACCTGGGCGTGGGCGACCGCTGGGCGGATCTGGCGGTCGCCGCGGTCAGCCTCGGCTGGAACTACGGCCCCGGCCACACCCCGCTGCTCCTCGCGGAGTACGGAGCGGATCCGGACGACGAGCGCGCGGCCTACTACCGCGCGCTCTGGTCGTCCGAGTCCTGAGTCACTTCTTCTTCGCGGCCTCGTCGTCCTGGGCCGTGCCCTGGTCGCTGCGGTTCTCGCTCGCCAGCCGCAGCCAGCGCCCGTCGCGGACGTCCTTCTCGTGCACGGCCGCCTTCTTGTCGCTCGCGGCGGTGTCGCGCGGGGGGAGCTGGATGGTCTCCTCCGCCTCGATGCCCGCCTGCAGCTCGCGTCCGCGCTCGAGCTCGGCGTCGAACTCCGCGCCGAAGAGCAGGGCGATGTTGGTGATCCAGATCCAGAGGAGGAAGACGATCACCGCGCCGAGCGAGCCGTAGGTCTTGTTGTAGTTGGAGAAGTTGGCCACGTAGAACGCGAAGCCGGTCGAGGCGATCAGCCAGATCGCCAGGGCGACGATCGATCCGATGCTGATCCAGCGGAACTTCGGCTGGCGGATGTTGGGCGCCCAGTAGTACAGGATCGCGACGATCACGATCGCGATGACCACGAGCACCGGCCATTTCGCGATGTTCCACACGGTGAGGGCGGCGGGCCCGAGGCCCACGACGTCGCCGACGGCGGTCGCGACCGGTCCGCTGAGCACCAGGATGAGCGCCGCGATCACGATCAGGACGACCGTCACCACGGTCACGCCGAGCATCGTCGGGCGGAGCTTCCAGAAGGGGCGCCCCTCGTCGATCTGGTAGACGCGGTTCATCGCGCGGCCGAAGGCGCCGACGTAGCCGGAGGCGGACCAGATCGCTCCTACGACACCGGTCACGAAGGCGAGACCCGCGGCGGAGGAGCTGGTCAGCGCCTGGATCGGGTCGCGCAGCAGGTCGACGACCTCGCTCGACGCGAGGTTCCCGATCAGGTCGAGCACCAGATCGGTGGTGGCCTGTGCCTGGCCGAAGAGCCCCAGCACCGACACGATCGCGAGCAGGGCGGGGAAGAGCGCGAGCACGGCGTAGTAGGTGAGCGCGGCGGCGAGGTCGGTGCACTGGTCCGCGCCGAACTCGCGAGCCGTCTTCTTGAGGACGTAGAACCAGGAGCGCGTGGTGATGTCGGTGACGTCGTCGGGCTTCCGGGAATCGTCGGGATCGGGCGCTGTCTTCTCGCGGGTCGTGCTCTGCTCGGCCATGCGGACACGCTACGGGGCCGACAGTCGTCGGACGGCCCCCTTGACGGCGCGGCCGGTCGTGTCGCGGGTCAGGCCCGGCGCTGGCGCGCAGCGGCGAGGGTGCCGAAGAGGAGGAAGGAGCAGGTCGCGGCGAGGACGGTCAGCAGGGGAGCCTCCCAGCCGCCGCTCGCGTCGTGCGCGAAGCCGATGACGGTCGGGGCGGTGGCGGCCACGGCGTAGCCGATCCCCTGCACCGTGGCCGAGAGCCGCGACGCGTGGGCGTCGGAGCGGGAGAGCCGCACGACGAGCACGAAGACCACCGTGAATCCTCCGCCCTGGGCCGCGCCGCCCAGCACGCACCAGAGCGCCCAGAGCTGCGGCGCGAGCAGCAGCCCCGCCGGCACCGTGCACCAGAGGAGGCCGACGAGCACGATGCCCCCCAGGGGTCCGAGCCTCCGGACCAGGAGCGGGACGCCGAGGGCGCCGGCGACCGCGGCGAGCTGGAACACCGAGGCGCTCGCGCCCGCGGTCGCGATCGAGAAGCCGTTGCGGTCGACGAGCAGCGAGGGGAGCCACGCCGTCACTCCGTAGTAGGAGAACGCCTGGCTCGAGAAGCAGAGCGCGAGCGCCAGCACGGTCGCGCTGCGGAAGATCCGCGGAGCCGGTGCGGCCGGTGCGCGGTCGGCGCGGGCCGGGCGGGGAGTCGGACGCAGGGCCGCCCGAGGCCCTACGGCCACGAGCCAGCCGGCCAGAGCGAGGGCGTTGAGGGCGAGCCAGACGAGCAGGGCGCCGCGCCAGCCGAGCGCCAGAGCGAGCGGAGCGGTGCCGAGCGAGGTGATCGTCGAGCCGACGTTGAGGGCTGCGGTGTAGACGCCCGTCGTGAGGTCGACGCGCTCGGGAGCGACGTCCCGCCGGATCACGACGGGGAGGACGACGTTGCCGATCGTGATGGAGACGCCGATCAGGACGGTGCCCGCCACGGCCGGTCCCACGTCGCCGATCGATCGGACGATCGTGCCGAGCGCGACGCCGATCACCGTGACGGTCACGGCGGCGTCGGGTCCCGCGCGGCGGATCACCAGGAGCGCGAGCGGAGTCGCCAGGGCGAAGCAGAGCACGGGGATGCTGGTGAGGATCCCCGCCTGGCCCGCGGACAGCGCGAGGTCCTCGCGCACCGCGTCGATGATGGGCGCGACGGCGACGATCGGACCGCGCAGGACCAGCGCGACCAGGGCGACCGCCACGACGAGGAGCCAGGGAGCGCTCCGGCGCGCGGTCATCGGGGCGTCGAGGGCCGCGGCACCCCGGTCAGCCGGCCAGGCCGGGGACCCCGGCCGAGAGGTTGCCGACGATGGTGAAGACGCCCGACACCAGACCGACGATCCCGGTGACGAGTCCGGCCGTCGCGAGCCCGCGACCGCCTCCGACGAGCGGTGCGGCCGCCCGGCCCTTCGCCGAGAAGACGATGGCGAGGATCGAGGGGATCAGCAGCGGATTGATCAGCAGGCTCAGGACGCCGAGCACGAGGCTCGCGATCGCCATGGGGTTGCGGCCCGCCGCGGAGGACGGGGCGGACGGATAGGCGTACAGCTCCTGCTCCGGAGCGCCCGGGGGCGTGCCGTAGGCGGGAGCGGGCGCCGAGGAGGACGGACGGGACCGGTCCGTCCACGCCGCGCCGTCCCAGTAGAGCTCCGAGCCGAGGTCGGCCGGGTGCGGGTACCACCCAGGCGCGGGCAGCGGAGCGGAGTCGTCGGGCATGGGGCGAGTCTAGAGCGGCGCCGATCAGCTCTTCGGCTGCTCGATGCCGAGCGCGTTCCCGTCGGGATCGAGGATCCAGGCCGCCCAGACGCTGCCGCGGTCGGCCACGCCGTTCTCGGTGCGCAGCTCGTCGCTGTCGTAGTCCTCCGGAGCCACGCCCCGAGCCGCCAGCGCGTCCAGCTCGGCGCGCAGGTCGGCCACCCGCCAGGCGGCCTTGGTCTGCTCGTCCTTCGAGCCCGTGGTGCTGGAGGTGACGGTGAGCCGCGTGCCGCCGCAGGAGTAGGCGATCGCCGACTCGCTCTCCTCGAGGACCTCCAGTCCCAGGGAGCCGGCGTAGAAGGCGCGGGAGGCGGCGAGGTCGCGGGAGAGCAGAACGGGGCCGATGGGGGAGTCTGAGAGCACGGTGAGTCCTTTCGTCGGTGGGCCTCCAGTCGACGCCCGCTGCGGCCCGGCGCGGAAGGGGTTGCCACCGGGCGGGCCGGAGGGGGTCGGGCGCGGCAGAATGGCCTCGGCCGTGCCCGCCGCGCGGCCGGGAGGAGCCCTCATGAGCTGGACCATCGACGAGGTGGCGTGGACCCACCCGGACGCCGAGCGTCTGCGCGACGCGCAGCGGTGCGAGCTCGACGAGCGCTACGGCAACGACGACCACGAGCCCGGCACGCCGCCCTCGGCCGACGACGTGCCCGTCTTCCTCGTCGCCCGCGACGCGAGCGGCACGGCGGTGGCCTGCGGCGGACTGCGGCCTCTCGACGACGACGTCCTCGGACCGGGGGCGATCGAGGTGAAGCGGATGTTCGCCGACCGCGCCGCCCGCGGCACCGGAGCGGCCACGGCCGTCCTGCGCGCGCTCGAGGCGCGGGCGGCCGCTCTGGGCACGACGCGCCTGGTGCTGGAGACCGGGACGCTCCAGCCCGACGCGATGCGGTTCTACCTCCGGGAGGGCTACCACGCCATCCCGCCGTTCGGCGCCTACATCGGGTCCGAGCACTCGGTCTGCTACGCCCGCGATCTCGCTCCCGGCGCCTGAGCGTCAGCGGCGCAGAGTCTCCACCGGGTACTCGCCGAAGCGGCGGTGGTACGCCCCCGAGAAGCGGCCCTGGTTGAGGAAGCCCCAGCGCGCGGAGACGGCGCGCACGGTCTCCTCGCCCGGAGCGCCCTCGCGCAGCTCGACGCGCGCCCGGTCGAGACGCACGCCGCGCAGGTAGCCGAGCGGAGTGTCGCCGAAGTGCCTCCGGAACGCGGCCTGCAGCGCCCGCGGAGTGAGCCCCGCCGCTGTCGCGATGTCGGACACGGTGACGGGCGACGCGGCGAACGCGTGCAGGAACTCGGCGGCACGCAACAGGTGCTCGAGCCCCGGCCGCAGCACCTGCGCCGGAACGACGACCGGCCGGTGCGCGAAGGTCGCGAGCAGGTGCAGAGCGACGCCGCGCTCGGCCGCCACGAGCTGCAGCGCTGTCGCCTCGCGGCCCGACCGGAGGACGCCCGCGAAGTCGTCGACCGCCCGCCACCAGCCCGGGAGTGCCGACGCGGAGGCGATCGAGCGGTGGTCGAAGACGAGCGGCAGCGGCACGCCGTCGCCGGCCTCGGACGCGACCTGCTCGAGGAGGCCGGCGGCCACGTGCACGAGCCGCTGCTGGAAGTCGCGGCTGACGAACTCGAAGGGACGCGCGCTGGGGAACACGACCGGCCGCCCCGGCAGGTGGACGATCCGATCGCCCTCCGGGTCCACCACGCTCGTGCCGGAGAGGAACCACGAGACGACGTACTCGCCCGCCGGACGCAGCCCCCCGGACACGGAGCCCCGGAACACAGACGTCCGCAGGCTCACGCCCTCGCTCCCGGACACGTCGTAGCGGAAGGAGAAGGGCCGCTCGACCGGTTCCGTCCGGAATCCCGACCCGCCGTAGCCGTCCGAGTAGAAGCGCCGCGCCTCCTCCAGGTCGGCCCCGGAGCGCGTGAAGCGCTGCAGCGCAGGACCGGCACCCATCGGACCAGGATGCCACCTGGACGGATTGCGCACCGGTCGCCCCCGCGCCCCTCTCCGGGGCACGTCCTGTCGGCAGGATGACGGGGTCGGACGACACGGACGGAGACACATGGAGATCAGCGCACGCAGACTCGCGGCACGCGACGCGGTGGCCGTCGTCGCCGTGCTCGCCGCACTCGAGGGGGCGCTCGCCGTGGACTCCCTGCCGCCCGGCCTGGAGGAGGTCCTCCTGCACCAGCTCGAGCGCAGCTCGCTCGTGCTCCCCGGCGCCGACTGGGACGAGCTCGCCTCCGCTCTGCGCGCGCTCGACGCCCGCGTGCGCGACGCGCTCGGGTAGAGGCCGCCGCCGACTACAGTCGAGGGGTCAACCGAGCCCGAGGAGTACCCGCACGTGTCGAACGAACCGTCGAATCCCGCAGAGAACGAGTCCCACTCGGTCGTCACCGAGGCGGGCACGGGATTCACGCACTTCACCGACCGGGCCGTGGTCGCGATCCGCGTCAACGGGGAGCTCAAGGACCTCGCCGCCGACGTCGTGCCGGGCGACCGCATCGAGCCGGTGCTCATCTCCTCGCCGGACGGGCTGAACATCCTCCGCCACTCCGCGGCCCACGTGCTTGCACAGGCGGTGCAGCAGATCAACCCGGAGGCGAAGCTGGGCATCGGCCCGCCCGTCACCGACGGCTTCTACTACGACTTCGACGTCGAGGAGCCCTTCACGCCCGAGGCGATGAAGGCGCTCGAGAAGGCGATGGACCGCATCGTCCGCCAGGGCCAGCGGTTCGTGCGCCGCGTCGTCTCCGAGGAGGAGGCGCGCGCCGAGCTCGCCGGCGAGCCCTACAAGCTCGAGCTGATCGGGATCAAGGGCGGGGGAGCCGAGCACGAGAGCGTCGAGGTCGGCGGCGCCGAGCTCACCATCTACGACAACGTCGACCCGCGTTCCGGCGAGACGGTCTGGAAGGACCTCTGCCGCGGCCCGCACCTGCCCAACACCCGCATGATCGGCAACGGCTACGCCCTGACCCGCAACGCTGCCGCCTACTGGCGCGGCTCGGAGAAGAACCCGCAGCTGCAGCGCGTCTACGGCACCGCGTGGCCCACGAAGGACGAGCTGCGCGAGCACCAGGCCCGCCTCGAGGAGGCGGCGCGCCGCGACCACCGCAAGCTCGGCCACGAGCTCGACCTGTTCTCCTTCCCGGACGAGATCGGCTCCGGCCTCGCGGTCTTCCACCCCAAGGGCGGGATCATCCGCTACGAGATCGAGCAGTACATGCGCGAGCAGCTGCTCGCCCACGACTACGAGCTCGTCTACACGCCGCACATCACCAAGGGCGACCTGTTCCTCACGAGCGGGCACCTGCAGTGGTACTCCGAGGGGATGTTCCCCCCGATGCACCTCGACGAGCTGCAGGACGAGGACGGCAACGTCACCCGCCAGGGCCAGGACTACTACCTCAAGCCCATGAACTGCCCGTTCCACAACCTGATCTTCCGCTCGCGCGGCCGCAGCTACCGCGAGCTCCCGCTGCGCCTGGCCGAGTTCGGCACCGTGTACCGCTACGAGAAGAGCGGCACCCTGCAGGGCCTCACCCGCGTGCGCGGCCTGACCCAGGACGACGCCCACATCTACGTCGCGCAGGAGGACGTGTCGGCCGAGCTGACCCGCAACCTCGAGTTCGTGCTGCAGGTGCTGCGCGACTACGGCCTCGACGACTTCTACCTCGAGTTGTCCACGAACGAGGAGGGCAACCCGAAGTTCGTCGGTGCGCCCGAGCAGTGGGAGGAGGCGATCGAGTCGCTGCGCGCGGTCGCCGTCGCCTCCGGTCTCGAGCTGGTGCCGGATCCGGGAGGAGCGGCGTTCTACGGTCCGAAGATCTCGGTGCAGGCGCGCGACGCCATCGGCCGCACCTGGCAGATGTCGACCATCCAGCTCGACTTCAACCAGCCCGAGCGCTTCGAGCTCGAGTACACGGCCTCGGACGGCTCGAAGAAGCGGCCCGTGATGATCCACCGCGCGCTCTTCGGCTCCATCGAGCGCTTCTTCGCGATCCTCACCGAGCACTACGCCGGGGCGTTCCCGGTCTGGCTGTCGCCGGTCCAGGTCGTGGGCATCCCGATCGCCGACGAGTACCTGACCTACCTCGAGGAGGTCGTCGGCGAGCTCAAGAGGTCGGGCATCCGCGCCGAGATCGACTACTCCAGCGACCGGATGCAGAAGAAGATCCGCAACGCCACGCTGCAGAAGGTGCCCTTCCAGATGATCGTGGGGGAGAAGGACCGCGACGCCGGAGCCGTCAGCTTCCGCTTCCGCGACGGCACGCAGGAGAACGGGATCCCGGTCGCCGACGCCGTCGCGCGCATCCGCGAGGCCGTCGCCTCGAAGGCGCAGGTCTGAGCGTGAGCGACGGCTACGTGCCCGAGGGAGCGGAGGGCTCGGCGCACCTCGCCGGGGTTCCCGACGAGTTCCAGCGCCTGTGGACGCCGCACCGGATGGTCTACATCCAGAAGGGGCAGCCCGGAGCCGACGACTGCCCCTTCTGCGTGGCGCCGACGCTGAGCGACGAGGAGGCCCTCATCGTCGCCCGCGGGGAGCACGCCTACGTCCTGCTGAACCTGTTCCCGTACAACTCCGGCCACCTCCTGGTCTGCCCGTACCGGCACATCCCGCTCTACGACGAGGCCACTCCCGAGGAAGTGGCCGAGATCGGAGCGCTCACGCAGACGGCCATGCGCGTCGTCCGCTCGGTCTCGAACAACGACGGCTTCAACCTCGGGATGAACCAGGGCGCGGTCGCGGGAGCGGGGATCGCCGCGCACCTGCACCAGCACGTGGTTCCGCGCTGGGCGACCGACGCGAACTTCTTCCCGATCATCGCCCGCACGAAGGCGCTCCCGCAGCTGCTCGGCGACGTGCGGGCGAGCCTCGCGGCGGCCTGGCCGAGCCTCTAGACCGCCGCCCGGCCCCCTGTCCAGCGCCGCGGACGGCGGGCGCCGTCTCGTAGACTCGGAGCTGCCGTCGGCGGAAGTCGCCGCACAGAACAGGACTCGCGAACATGACCGACACCACCACTCCGTCCTCGTCCGCTCCCGAGCAGTTCGGCTCGAGCCGCGTCAAGCGCGGTCTCGCCGAGATGCTCAAGGGCGGCGTCATCATGGACGTCGTCGACGCCGATCAGGCCCGCATCGCGGAGGACGCCGGCGCGGTCGCCGTCATGGCGCTCGAGCGCGTCCCCGCCGACATCCGCTCGCAGGGCGGCGTCGCACGCATGAGCGACCCCGACCTGATCGACGGCATCGTCTCCGCCGTGTCGATCCCCGTCATGGCGAAGGCGCGCATCGGCCACTTCGTCGAGGCGCAGATCCTGCAGGAGCTCGGCGTCGACTACATCGACGAGTCCGAGGTCCTCTCGCCCGCCGACTACGTGAACCACATCGACAAGTGGAA
Organism: Rathayibacter sp. AY1A5; assembly: GCF_002930875.1. Lineage (NCBI taxonomy): Bacteria > Bacillati > Actinomycetota > Actinomycetes > Micrococcales > Microbacteriaceae > Rathayibacter > Rathayibacter sp. AY1A5. Next base: position 148,607 of record NZ_PSTM01000007.1, read on the forward strand.
CTTCACCGTCCCCTTCGTCTGCGGAGCGACCAACCTGGGCGAGGCGCTGCGCCGCATCACCGAGGGCGCAGCGATGATCCGCTCGAAGGGCGAGGCCGGCACCGGCGACGTCTCCGAGGCGACCAAGCACATCCGCACGATCTCCGGCGAGGTCAACCGCCTGAAGGCGATGACCAAGGACGAGCTCTACGTCGCCGCCAAGGATCTGCAGGCCCCCTACGACCTGGTCGTCGAGATCGCCCGGACCGGCAAGCTCCCCGTCGTCCTCTTCACCGCCGGCGGGGTCGCGACCCCGGCCGACGCGGCGCTGATGATGCAGCTGGGCGCCGACGGCGTGTTCGTCGGCTCCGGCGTCTTCAAGTCGGGCGAGCCCGCCAAGCGCGCGGCCGCGATCGTGAAGGCGACCACCTTCTTCGACGACGCGAAGGTCGTCGCGGAGGCCTCGCGCGGCCTGGGTGAGGCGATGGTCGGCATCAACGTGGCCGACGTGCCCGCGCCGCACCGCCTCGCCGAGCGTGGCTGGTAGCGCCGACGCGCCGCTCGCCGGCGCAGGACCGACGCGGGAGTCCCTCGAGGGGCTCCGCGTCGGCGTCCTCGCGCTGCAGGGCGACTTCCGCGAGCACGCGCACGTCCTGCGCGAGCTGGGCGCCGAGGTGGTGCTGGTGCGCCGCCCGGAGGAGCTGGCCGCCGTCGCGGGGCTGGTCATCCCGGGCGGCGAGTCCACGGTGATGGACAAGCTGTCGCGCCTCTTCGGCCTCGCGGAGCCGGTCGTCGAGGCGATCGGGGCGGGGATGCCCGTCTACGGGACCTGCGCCGGGCTGATCATGCTCGCCGACCGGGTCCTCGACCGCATCGACGGCCAGAGCAGCTTCGGCGGCCTGGACGTGTCGGTTCGGAGGAACGCGTTCGGCAACCAGCTCGACTCCTTCGAGACCGATCTCGACGTGCCGGCCATCGGCGATCCGCCGGTGCACGCGGTCTTCATCCGCGCACCGGTCGTGGAGGAGCTGGGGGAGCGGGCGACCGCGCTCGCCAGCGTCGCCGACGGGCGGGTGGTCGCGGTCGAGCAGGGCAACCTCCTCGGTACGGCGTTCCACCCCGAGATCACCGGCGACTACCGGTTCCACGAGCTGTTCCTGCGGAAGGTCGCGGCGACGCGCTTCGGCGACTGACCCGCTGCCGCCCCCTCCGCCAGGGGTGGACGGTGCGGGACCCGCGGGCCAGGGTGGTCGCATGCCCGAACTCCCCGAGGTCCAGGCCCTCGCTCTCGATCTCGACGCGCGCCTGGGCGGACGCGTCCTCGAGCGGCTCGACGTGTTCGCGATCTCCGCCCTCAAGACCGTGGCCATCCCGCCGTCGGCTCTCTCCGGCGAGACCGTCCACGGAGTGTCGCGGCACGGCAAGTTCCTCGACCTCGCAGTCGGCGAGGCCCACGTCCTCCTGCACCTCGCCCGCGCCGGCTGGGTCCGCTGGCGGCCCGACCGGCCGACGGCTCCGGCGAAGCCCGGCCGGGGCCCGCTCGCCGCCCGGCTGGTCCTCGACGACGGGTCGGGATTCGACGTGACGGAGGCCGGCACCAAGAAGAGCCTCGCGCTCTCGATCGTCGCCGATCCGCTCGACGTCCCGGGCGTCGCCCGGCTGGGTCCCGATCCGCTGGACCCGGAGTTCACCGAGGAGATCCTCGGCGCGATCCTCGCCACGGCGGGCCGGGCGCAGGTGAAGGGCGTCCTCCGCGACCAGTCCCGCATCGCCGGCATCGGCAACGCCTACTCCGACGAGATCCTCCACGTGGCGCGCATGTCGCCCTTCAAGCCCGCCGCGCTCACCGCCGACGAGCTGGACCGCCTCTACGCGGCCCTCCGCTACACACTCGAGGAGGCGCTCGCCCGCGCCGAGGGCCTGCACGCGGCCGACCTCAAGCGCGAGAAGAAGCTCGGCATGCGCGTCCACGGCCGCACAGGAGAGGCGTGCCCCGTCTGCGGCGACACGATCCGCCAGGTGGTCTTCCACGACTCCACGCTCCAGTACTGCCCCACCTGCCAGACCGACGGCAGGATCCTCGCCGACCGGCTGCTGTCGCGGCTGATCAGATAGCGAGCCGGTCCCTGCCCGGCTCGCCGCGGTCGGCTTCCGGAGATGGCGGGGGTGGGTGGAGCGGGTCGCTTCCGCCTACAGCGATCCGCTGGCACGCGGATCACTGGTTCGGCTGTGCTTGTGGCGAGCCGGTCCCTGCCCGGCTCGCCGCGGTCGGCTTTCGGAGTTGGCGGGGTGGGTGGAGCGGGTCGCGTTCGCCTACAGCGATCCGCTGGCACGCGGATCACTGGTTCGGCTGTGCTTGTGGCGAGACGGGCGCGGAAGGCTCGGTGCTCGGGCCGAGACGGGCGCGGACCGGCTCTCGAATAGACTGGCCCCTGCCATCAGCGGCGCCCTCGGGGGCCGCACGCAACGAGATTTCCGAGGGAGCACCGTGTCCGGGCATTCCAAGTGGGCCACGACCAAGCACCAGAAGGCGATCAAGGACTCGCGCCGCGCGAAGTCCTTCGCCAAGCTGATCAAGAACATCGAGGTGGCCGCCAAGATCGGCGGCGCCGACCTCTCCGGCAACCCGACGCTCGTCGACGCCGTGCAGAAGGCGAAGAAGACCTCGGTGCCGAACGACAACATCGACCGCGCGATCAAGCGCGGCGCCGGCCTCACCGGCGAGGTCATCGACTACACGACGATCATGTACGAGGCCTACGGCCCCAACGGCATCGCCCTGCTCGTCGAGTGCCTCACCGACAACAAGAACCGCGCCGCGGCGGACGTCCGCACCGCGATGACCCGCAACGGCGGCACCATGGCCGACCCGGGCAGCGTCGCCTACAACTTCGCGCGCAAGGGCGTCATCTCCGTGCCCCACGGAGAGAGCGTCACCGAGGACGACGTGCTCGGCGCGGTCCTCGACTTCGGTGTCGACGACGTGCTCGACCACGGCGAGAGCTTCGAGGTCCGCGTCGAGCCGAGCGAGCTCGTCCCGGCCCGCTCGGCCCTGCAGGAGGCGGGCATCGACTACGACTCCGCCGACATCGAGTTCGTCGCCTCCCTCCAGGTCGAGGCCGACGCCGAGACGGCTCGCAAGGTCTTCCGCCTGATCGACGCGCTCGAGGACTCGGACGACGTGCAGAACGTCTACACCAACCTCGACATCACGGCAGAGGTGCGCGCCGAGCTCGAGAACGAGGAGTGACGCGGTGAGTTCGGCCCGATCCTGGAGGGCGGCCTGATGCGCGTCCTCGGGATCGACCCCGGGCTCACCCGCTGCGGCGTCGGCATCGTCGACGTCTCGCGCGATCGCCGCGCGACCCTCGTGCACGTGACGGTCCTCCGGACACCGCCCGACAACGCGCTGGAGCGCCGCCTGCTGGCCCTGGGCGACGGACTCGAGGCGCTGCTCGACGAGCACCGCCCCGACGCCGTCGCGATCGAGCGGGTCTTCGCGCAGAACAACGTCAGCACCGTGATGGGCATCGCGCAGATCAGCGGCGTCGCCCTCGTCGCGGCGGCCCGGCGCGGGCTCCCGGTCGGGATGCACACGCCGAGCGAGGTGAAGGCCGCCGTCACCGGCTACGGAGCCGCGGACAAGCGCCAGGTCACCGCGATGATCCAGCGCGTCCTCCGGCTCGACGCCCCGCCGCGGCCGGCCGACGCGGCCGACGCCCTCGCCCTGGCCGTCTGCCACGCCTGGCGGGCGCCTCTCGCGCCGTCCTCCGGGTCGGCGGGAGCCGGTGCCGACGGAGCGGCGGGCGGCACAGCAGCGCAGCGGGCGTGGCGCGCCGCCGAGGCCGCGAGTCGAACGCCTGTTCGAGCATCTAGACTGACGCGGTGATCTCCTCCCTCCGCGGCACCGTCCTCTCCGCCCGCGGGAGCCTCGCCGTCCTCGACGTCCACGGCGTCGGCTACGCGGTGAACGTGACCCCGCAGCACGCGCTCGAGATGCGCGTCGGTGACGAGACCACGGTCAGCACCGTGCTCGTCGTCCGCGAGGACTCGCTCACCCTCTACGGCTTCCCCGACGAGGAGCAGCTCGAGATCTTCGAGCTGCTGATCGGCGTGACCGGCGTCGGCCCGAAGTCCGCCCTCGGCGTTCTCGGCGCGGTCGAGCCGGACCGGATCGCGCAGGCGGTCGCCGACGAGGACGACGGGGTGTTCCGGAAGGTCAGCGGCATCGGCCCGAAGACGGCCAAGCTGATCATCCTGTCCCTCGCAGGCAAGGTGACCGTCCGTCCGCGCGCCGCCCGCGGCTCCGGTCCCGCCGCCACCGCCGCGCAGAACGTGCTCGCGGCGCTCGTCGGCCTGGGGTGGCCCGAGCGCACCGCGGCCGATGTGGTCGACGAGATCCTGCTCGACGCGCAGGCCTCCGACGCCGCGAACGTGCAGGCGCTGCTCCGGCTCGCCCTCGCCCGCCTCGGTCCGGCGGCCCGCTCGTGAGCGACGAGGTGCTGGGCGCCGAGGTCGCCTCGGAGGCCGAGGTCGCCTTCGAGGGTGCACTGCGCCCCAGGAACCTCAGCGAGTTCGTCGGCCAGCGCAAGGTGCGCGGCCAGCTCGAGCTGCTGCTCAAGGCCGCGGCCATGCAGGGCCGGACCCCCGACCACATCCTGCTCGCGGGCCCGCCCGGGCTCGGCAAGACGACCCTCGCGATGATCGTGGCGGAGGAGAGCTCCTCGCCCCTGCGGCTCTCCAGCGGCCCCGCGATCCAGCACGCGGGCGACCTCGCCGCCGTCCTCTCCTCGCTGCTGCCCGGCGAGATCCTCTTCATCGACGAGATCCACCGCATGGCGCGCTCCGCGGAGGAGATGCTCTACCTCGCGATGGAGGACTTCCGGATCGACATCATGGTCGGCAAGGGGGCGGGAGCGACGTCCGTCCCGCTGGATCTCGCCCCGTTCACGCTCGTCGGCGCCACGACCCGCTCCGGCCTGCTGCCCAATCCGCTCCGCGACCGCTTCGGCTTCACCGCGCACCTCGAGTTCTACGCGGAGGACGAGCTGCGGCAGGTGCTCGCCCGGGCGGCACGGCTGCTCGAGCTCGACATCGACGCGGACGCGATCGCCGAGATCGCCGGCCGCTGCCGCGGCACCCCGCGCATCGCCAACCGCCTGCTCCGGCGGGTGCGGGACTTCGCCCTGGTCCACGGCGGACGGGCCGACGTGACCGCCGTCCGCGCGGCGCTGGAGCTCTACGACGTCGACGCGCTCGGACTCGACCGGCTCGACCGCGCGGTGATGGAGATCGTGCTGACCCGCTTCGACGGCGGGCCGGTCGGCCTGAACACCCTCGCCGTGTCGGTGGGGGAGGAGGCGGAGACGGTCGAGGCCGTCGTCGAGCCGTTCCTCGTGCGGATCGGATTGCTGACCCGGACGCCGCGCGGCCGCGTGGCGACCCCCGCCGCCTACCGCCACTTCGGCATCGACCCCCGGGGGACGGCGGCTCAGCCGCCCCTGTTCCCCGATGATCTATGATTCTCTAGGCCCGACGGGCCGCTCGATCCGCTCCGCCTCGACCTGAGGCCGCGCGGCGGATCGCCCATCCACTCCGGAAGGCCCACCCATGGATCCGACGATCATCCTGCTCGTCCTGCTGCTCGCCGTGATGATCATCTTCATGTTCCGCAACAACAAGAAGCGCCAGCGCGACGCGGAGAGCATGAAGAACAACCTCCAGCCGGGGGTGGAGCTCATGACCGGCTCCGGCCTCTTCGGCACCGTCGTGTCGATCGACGACGAGGCGAACAAGATCGTCATCGAGTCGACCCCCGGCACGCTGCTGACCATCCACCGTCAGGCGATCGCCCGGCTCATCGACCCGAGCGAGAACGCCGTCGTCGTCGAGACCGAGGACGAGGCCGACCCGCTGACCGCGACCGGCTCGCCCGAGTTCGGCGAGCGCGACTCGGCGCACCGCGACCCGCTGGTGGACCCGGTCGAGCGCGACCGCCGCCCCGACGCGCAGTAGTCTCCTGGGCGGGCCGGGCGCATCGGCGCCCGCCCGCCCTTCTCCACGCCCGGGCGTCCCCGGGCCGATCACCGTCGACCGAAGAGAAAGCTGAGCCCTGGGTGGCCGCATCAACCCCCGTCCGGAAGGCCCGCCGCTCCCTGAGCTGGCTCGGTGTCCTGATCCTCGCTCTCGTCGGACTCAATACGGCGGCCGTCCTCTGGGGCGGCGGCTCCTGGACGCCGAAGCTCGCCCTCGACCTCGAGGGCGGCACGCAGATCGTCCTGCAGCCGCAGCTGAACGACGGCGACACCGTCTCGTCGGAGCAGCTGACGCAGGCCGTCTCGATCATCCGCCAGCGCATCGACGCGTCCGGCGTCTCCGAGGCCGAGATCACGACCCAGGGCTCGAGCAACATCGTCGTCTCGATCCCGGGCACGCCCGACGACGAGACGCTCCAGCGCATCGAGGCCTCGGCGAAGCTCGACTTCCGCCCGGTCCTCGTCGCGAGCCAGGCCACCAACAGCTCGGTCGGCGGCGACGCGACGTCCTCGCCCACGCCGACGCCCGTCGACCCGTCGCTCTCGACGGAGCCGACCGCCTCGCCGACGAACGCGAGCGACCTCGCCTACCTCACGCCGGCGCTCGAGGCCCAGTACACCTCGTTCGACTGCGCGTTCCTCAACGGCCAGGACCCGAACCTCGCCCCGGCCGACCAGCCGCTCATCACCTGCGACGACAGCGGGACGGTGAAGTACGTCCTCGGCCCGGTGGAGATCACCGGCGAGGACATCTCGGACGCCTCGAACGGCCTGATGACGACCTCCTCCGGCGCCAGCACCGGCACCTGGGCCGTCAACCTCTCGTTCGACGACCAGGGCACGCAGGCCTTCGGCGACGTGACCTCGCGCCTCGTGGCGCTGCAGGGTGCGCAGAACCAGTTCGCGATCGTCCTCGACGGCCGGGTCATCTCGGCCCCGTCGACGAACGCCGCCATCACGGACGGCAACGCGCAGATCTCGGGCTCCTTCACCCAGGAGTCGTCGAAGACGCTCGCCGACCAGCTCAAGTACGGCGCGCTGCCGATCGGCTTCCAGGTCCAGAGCTCGGACAGCATCTCGGCGACGCTCGGCTCCGCCCAGCTCGCCAGCGGCCTGCTCGCCGGCCTCATCGGCCTGATCCTCGTCATCGTCTACTCCATCGCGCAGTACCGCGTGCTCGGAGCCGTCACGATCGCCTCGCTGCTCGTCGCGGCGATCGTCACCTACCTCGTCGTCACGCTGCTGTCCTGGCGGGAGGGACTGCGCCTCTCGCTCGCAGGAGTCGCGGGTCTCATCGTCGCGATCGGCATCACGGCCGACTCGTTCATCGTGTACTTCGAGCGCATCCGCGACGAGCTGCGCGACGGACGCGGCCTCGAGTCCGCCGTCGAGTCCGGCTGGCGGCGCGCGCTGCGCACCATCTTCGCGTCCGACATGGTGAACCTGCTCGCCGCGGTGGTCCTCTTCCTCCTCGCCGTCGGCAGTGTCCGCGGCTTCGCGCTCACCCTCGGGATCACGACGATCATCGACCTGATCGTGGTGGCGCTGTTCACCCACCCGATCCTGCAGCTGATGGCCACGAGACCGTTCTTCGCCGAGGGGCACAAGGCCTCGGGCCTGGATCCCCGGGCGCTCGGGGCCGTCTACCGCGGCCGTGCCGCCTTCCGTCCGCAGGACCAGGTGGTCGCCGGCAAGCGCGCCTCCGCGTCCCGTGAGGCGGCCAAGCGCCAGACCATCGCCGAGCGGAAGGCCGCCGAGGCGGCCGGCCTGCGCGACTCCAACGACTCGAACGGGAAGGACGCGTGATGGCCAGCTTCTCGCAGTTCGGAAACGACCTCTACACCGGTGCGCGATCGATCGACTTCGTCGGCCGGCGCCGCACGTGGTACCTCGTCTCGCTCGCCCTGATCCTGATCACGCTGCTCGGGACGGTCGCCCGCGGCGGCTTCAACTTCGGCATCGAGTTCACCGGCGGCTCGCAGTTCACGGTGTCCTCGCCGTCGAGTCTCGAGCAGGCGACGGCGACGGACGCGGTGACCTCGGTCGCTCCGGAGACCGTGCCGCGCGTGTCCGTCGTCGGCGACGACTCCATCCGCGTGCAGACCGGCCAGCTCTCGACCGACGAGTCGACCGCGGTGCGGAACGCCCTGTCGGAGGCGTACGACGTGCCCACCGACCAGGTCGCCTCCTCCTTCATCGGAGCGGCGTGGGGCAACGACGTGACCCAGCAGGCCCTGCGCGGCCTGGTGATCTTCGTGGTCCTCGCGGCCCTGGCCATGTGGGCGTACTTCCGCACCTGGAAGATGTCGCTCGCGGCGATCGTCGCGCTCCTGCACGACCTCGTGATCGTGGCGGGCGTCTACGGCATCACCGGCACCGAGGTGTCGCCGGCGGCGGTGATCGGACTGCTGACGATCCTCGGCTACTCGCTCTACGACACGGTCGTGGTCTTCGACAAGATCCGCGAGAACACCGTGGAGGCGCTCGGCAGCACGACCCGCACCTTCTCCGAGACGGTGAACCTGGCCGAGAACCAGACTCTCGTGCGCTCCATCAACACCTCGATCGTCGCCGCCCTCCCGGTGGCCGCGATCCTCGTGATCGGCGCGTTCGTCCTCGGCGCGGGCACTCTCCGCGACATCTCCCTCGCCCTGCTGATCGGCATCATCGTCGGCACGTACTCGACGATCTTCGTCGCGGCGCCGCTGTACGCCCAGCTGCGCAGCCGGGAGCCCGAGATATCCAAGCACGACAAGCGCGTGGAGTCGGCCCGGGCGAAGGCGACCGCGCCGGCCGCGCCGGCCGTGCAGGGCTGAGCCGTGGCCGACTATGCACAGGTCACCGCGGCCGACGCCGTCGGGCTCGTCGCGCGCGACGAGGTCTGGCTGCTCGATGTCCGGGAGCCGCACGAGTGGGCTGCGGGGCATGCTCCGGCCGCCCACCACATCCCGATGGGGGAGATCGGCGCCCGGCAGGACGAGCTCCCGGCCGACACGGCGATCCTGGTGGTCTGCCACTCCGGAGTCCGCTCCGCGATGGTGACGCAGGCCCTCGACGGCGCCGGCTACGAGGTCGCCAACGTCGACGCCGGCATGACCGCCTGGGCCGCGGCGGGCGGCGACGTGGTCGACGGCGAGGGGCGCCCGGGACGCATCGGCTGACGCCGGCGCCGTCCGCCCCGGGCGGAACGGTCATCGGCACCGTCCGCACGGGCGATAATGGGGCGATGGAGATCCTCGCGTGACGGAAACGACGACGACGTCCTCGACCGCTGCCCTGCGCAGACTGGTCCCGCGGATCTTCTCGCGCGCGCAGCCCTCCGGTGCTGTCGACACCCTCGTCCGCACCGTCCGGATGCACCACCCCAAGAGCGACATCGCGCTCATCGAGCGCGCGTACTCGGTCGCGGAGCGGGCGCACGCGAACCAGAAGCGCCGCAGCGGCGAGCCCTACATCACGCATCCGCTGGCCGTCGCGCAGATCCTCGCCGACCTCGGCATCGGCTCGAAGACTATCGCCGCCGCGCTGCTGCACGACACCGTCGAGGACACCGACTACCAGCTCGACGAGCTCCGCGCGGACTTCGGCGACGAGGTCGCGATGCTCGTCGACGGCGTCACCAAGCTCGACAAGGTCAAGTACGGCGACAGCGCGCAGGCCGAGACCGTCCGCAAGATGATCGTGGCGATGTCGAAGGACATCCGCGTCCTGATCATCAAGCTCGCCGACCGCCTTCACAACGCGCGGACCTGGGGCTTCGTCCCCGCCGAGTCCGCGGCCCGCAAGGCCACCGAGACCCTCGAGATCTACGCGCCGCTGGCGCACCGCCTCGGCATCCAGGCCATCAAGTGGGAGCTCGAGGACCTGTCCTTCGCGGTGCTCTACCCCAAGATATACAACGAGATCGAGAGCCTGGTGAAGCGGCGGACGCCGCAGCGCGAGGAGTTCGTGCAGAACGTCATCGACCTGATCAGCGAGGACCTGCGGGCCGGGCGGATCCGCGGTCGCGTCGTCGGCCGGCCGAAGCAGTACTACTCGATCTACCAGAAGATGGTCGTCCGCGGTCGCGAGTTCGACGAGATCTACGACCTGGTCGGCATCCGCGTCCTCGTGAACTCGGTGCGCGACTGCTACGCCGTGCTCGGCTCGATCCACGCCCGCTGGACGCCGATGCCGGGCCGGTTCAAGGACTACATCGCCACTCCGAAGTTCAACCTCTACCAGTCGCTGCACACGACGGTCGTCGGGCCGAAGGGCCGCGCGGTCGAGATCCAGATCCGCACCAACGAGATGCACCAGCACGCGGAGTTCGGCATCGCGGCGCACTGGAAGTACAAGGAGCAGATGGCCACCGGCAAGGTGCCCACCTCCGGATCGAACGACACCGACCTCGCCTGGCTCGCGCACCTCTCGGACTGGCAGTCGGAGACCACCGACCCGAACGAGTTCCTCGACTCCCTCCGCTTCGAGATCGGCGCCAAGGAGGTCTACGTCTTCACCCCGAAGGGACGCGTGATCGGCCTGCCGACCGGTGCGACCCCGGTCGACTTCGCCTACGCGGTGCACACCGAGGTCGGGCACAGGACGATGGGCGCCAAGGTCAACGGGCGCCTCGTGCCGCTGGAGTCGGCTCTGACGACGGGCGACGTGGTCGAGGTCTTCACCTCGAAGAACCCCGACTCGGGACCGAGCCAGGACTGGCTCCACTTCGTGCAGAGCCCCCGGGCCCGCAACAAGATCCGGCAGTGGTTCACCAAGGAGCGGCGCGACGAGGCGATCGAGCAGGGCAAGGACTCCATCGCCCGGGCGATGCGGAAGCAGAACCTGCCGCTGCAGAAGCTGATGAGCCAGGACACCTTCACCGAGGTGGCCAGCCAGCTGCGCTACAACGACGTCGAGGCGCTCTACGCGGCCGTCGGCGAGGGCCACGTCTCGACCCAGTCGGTGCTCGAGAAGGTCGTCTCCTCCATCCAGGGCGATCCGGAGTCGGACGAGAACGAGGTCACCCTCCCGCGCTCGCCCCGGCCGCGGAGCCGGAGCAGCGAGTCGGGCGTCCTCGTGAAGGGCGCGCCGGACATCCTCGTGAAGCTCGCGAAGTGCTGCACTCCGGTTCCGGGCGATCAGATCGTCGGATTCGTGACACGGGGAGCCGGCGTCTCCGTGCACCAGGCGAACTGCCACAACGTGCAGGAGCTGCTGAAGGAACCGGAGCGGATCGTCGACGTCGAGTGGGCGCCGTCCTCCAAGAGCATCTTCCTCGTGCAGATCCAGGTCGAGGCGCTGGACCGCTCGGGCCTGCTGAGCGACGTGACGCGCGTGCTCTCGGAGCACCACGTCAACATCCTCTCGGCGACGGTCTCGACCTCGAGCGACCGGCTGGCGATCAGCCGGTTCGTCTTCGAGATGGGCGACACCACCCACCTGGACCGCGTGCTGAACGCCGTGCGCCGGATCGACGCCGTCTACGACGTCTACCGGGTGAACGCGGGCTGATCCCCGGGCGGCGCCTCGCCGAGCGCCGCCCGCAGCCGTCGTCCGACGATCCTCCGTCCGGCGACGGCGCTGCCCTCCTCCAGCCTTGCGAGGACGGCGTCGAGGCCGGTCCGGGTGCTCCGAGAGAGCGCCCGGAGGATCGCGCCCGCGTCCTCCGTCCGGGCGAGGTCGATCAGCGTGCGAGCAGGCGACGTGACCGGCGCGCCGCCGAGGAGGACGACGTCGTCCTCGTCGAGCAGGACCTCGTGGCAGCGCAGGCGGGGGTTCGACGGCGCCTGTCGGCGCTTCCGCCGGTCGATCGAGGCGCTGTGCACCGGCGGCGGGCCGTGCGTCGCCCCGTGCACCCATGCCGCGGAAAGACGATCGGCGACGGCGCCGCGGGGGAGCAACGAGCGCAGGGAGGCGGCCCGCTCGGACGCCCCCAGGGGCAGGTCCGCGACGAGGAAGCCCTCGTCGAGCGCGACCAGCTCGCCGTCGAGGCGGGCGGCGCACAGCTCCGCGAGAGGGAGGTGCCCGGGGAGGAGCACGGAGGGGAGGCGCATCCGGCCATGCTGGCCGATGCGCCTCCCCTCCGGAGCGTCGCGAGCGGATCTGTGGAGGGATCCGCCGGCGCGGGTCTAGCCGATCGCGTCGAGCCAGACCTTGCGGGCGTCGAGCGCCTCCTGAGCCTGGGCGATCGCGTCGCGGTCGCCGCGCGCCTTCGCCTCGTCGAGCTCGTCCTGGAGCTTCTGGATCGCGGCGGTCAGCTGCGAGGCGAGACCCTCGGAGCGGGCCTTGCGCTCCGGGTTGCTGCGGTTCCAGTGCTCCTCGTCGAGCTTGCGGACGTGCGCCTCGACCTTGCGGAGGCGGTCCTCGACGGTGCGCACCTGCTCGCGCGGCACGCGGCCGACGGCGTCCCAGCGCTCCTGGATCGAGAGCAGCACCCGCTTGGCCTTCTCGCGGTCCTGCTCCTGCAGGAGCGGCTCCGCCTCCTCGAGGAGGGCGAGCTTGAGGTCGAGGTTCTCGGTGTACTCGACGCTCTCCTGCGCGACGATCTCGGCCTTGGCGCCGTAGATCGCGTCGCCGGCGGCCTTGAAGCGCGCCCAGAGCGCGTCGTCGAACCGCTTGCCTGCGCGGCCTGCGACCCGCCAGCGCTCCAGGAGCGCGCGGTAGTCCGGGATGGCATCGGCGCCCTGCGGCACCAGCGCCTCGGCCTGGTCGATGAGCGCCTGCTTGGCCTGCTTGGCCTCGCGGTGCGCGGAGTCGAGGTCGGCGAAGAACGCCTTGCGGTTCTGCTCGATCGTGGTGCGCGCTCCGCGGAACCGGCGCCACAGCTCGTTCGCGTCGTTCTTGGGAAGGCGCGGGCCCTGCTGCTGGTGGTTCTGCCAGCGGGCGAAGAGGTCGTCGATCGCGGCGCTGGCCTGCTTCCACTGCGTCTTCGCCGGGTCGACCGCCGCCAGGGCCTCGGCCTCGGCGACGATGGCCTCGCGGTGGGCGAGGGCCTCGGACAGCGCGGCCTTCGACTCGGCCGCCTGCTGCTCGGTCAGATCCTCGACGGAGCCGCTCAGCGCGTCGACCCGGGTCTGCAGCGACTCGAGGTCGCCGACGGCGTTCGCCTGCGCGATGGCCGCGGACAGCGACTGCACCGTGCGGGCGACGTCTCCGGCGGGCGCGCCCCGCTTGGCGCGCTGCTCGAGCAGGGAGACCTGCCCGGCGAGCTCCGTGTACTTGCGCTCGTAGTAGGCGAGCGCCTCCTCGGGAGTCGCATCGGGGTACTGGCCGACCTCTCGCTCCCCGTCGCCGACGCGGACGTAGACCGTCCCGTCGTCGCCGACCCGTCCCCACGGCTGCTGGTCACTCATCGCTCGGAGCCTCACCTTGCTGTTCGATGTCGTGCTTCTCGGTGCCCGTCGCGTCGTCGGCCGGTGGGGCTCGACGGCCGGAGGGCCGAAGACCGCGCTCGGCCGCGAACGGGCAGTGACGACAAGCCTATTGCACTCCCCGCGCGGGCGGACCGTGACGACGCCGCGGGTGCGGCTACTGGACGGAGACGGAGGTGATGGTCACGGGCTCGGCGGGGGCGCCGTCACCCGATCCGTCGGCCGTGCCCTTCGACACGACGTCGCTGACGAGGGCGTCGAGTCCCGAGGTGACCTGCCCGAGCACGGTGTACCCGCCGGCCGCGTCGGCGGGCAGGGTCGTGTCCTGGTAGACGACGAAGAACTGGCTTCCCTGGCTGTAGCCGTTGCCGCCCTGGCGGGCCATCGCGATGGTCCCGGCCGGGTAGACGCCGTCCTCGGGCGCGTTCTCGACGGGACCGTAGCTGTAGCCGGGGCCGCCGGTGCCGTCGCCGTCCGGGTCGCCGCACTGGAGGACGTAGAGGCCCTCCGTGGTGAGGCGGTGGCAGGAGACGCCGTCGTAGAAGCCGGACTGCGTCAGCGAGATGAAGGAGGACACCGCCTGCGGGGCAGCGGCGCCGGCGAGCGTGATGCCCAGCGGGTCCTCGCCGATCGTGAGCGTGCCCGTCCAGTCGCGGCCCTCGGCGATGTCGGAGGAGGGGACGTCGCCGGTGTTCGCCCCCGTCGCCTCGGGCGTCGGGGTCGCGGAGGAGGAGGAGGTCGGCTCGGCGACCGGGGTGCCGGGGCCGCCGGAGAAGTAGAGGATCTGGGCGAAGACCGCGAGCCCGATCACGACGACGGCGGCGATCGCCGCGATCACGTTGTCGCGCACGCGCCGCTTCTGCCTCGAGCGGTGGAGGCTCTGACGGGCCTGGTAGGCCCGGAGCCGGGTGCGCGCCTCGCGGTCGTTCGACTTGCCCTGGGCCACGTGTTCCTCCGACGTCCTCGTCCGCGCGGCTTCGGCGCGGCGGCCCGCGCACGCAGGCCGCGTCGAGCCTACGAGAACCGCCGGAGGCGCGACAAACGCCGCTCCGTCGCGCCGGGCAGTCGGGCCGGGGCTCTGTCGGAGGCCGTCGTTACGCTGGGGGCATGACCATGCAGCAGGCCGGACTCCGCTCCGGGGCGACTCCGCTCGCCGTGCGGATGCGGCCGCGCAGCCTCGAGGAGGTCGCCGGCCAGCGCCACCTCCTGACGCCCGGCTCGCCCCTGGTCGCCCTCGCCGCCGACACGACGGGGGAGCGGGGAGCGGTGTCCGTGATCCTCTGGGGCCCTCCCGGCACGGGCAAGACCACGCTCGCGCAGGCGGTGGCCCACTCCAGCGGCCGCCGCTTCGTCGAGCTCTCCGCCGTCACGGCGGGCGTGAAGGACGTGCGGCAGGTGATGGAGGAGGCGCTCTCCACCCGCGACCTCTACGGCACGTCCACCGTGCTCTTCCTCGACGAGATCCACCGCTTCACCAAGGCGCAGCAGGACGCACTGCTGCCCGGGGTCGAGAACGGGTGGGTCATCCTCATCGCGGCCACGACCGAGAACCCCTCGTTCTCGGTGATCGCGCCGCTGCTCTCGCGCTCGCTCCTGCTGACCCTCGAGCCGCTCAGCGACGACGACCTGGGCGTCCTGGTCGACCGCGCCCTGCACGACGAGCGGGGTCTGCGCGACTCGGTGACGCTGGAGGAGGAGGCCCGGGCGAGCATCGTGCGGCTCGCCTCCGGAGACGCCCGGCGGGCGCTGACCGCGCTCGAGGCCGCCGCCACCTCCGCCCGCTCGGAGGCCCGCGAGGCCGACCGGGCCGCCCGCGCCGCCGCCGCGGAGGACCCGGACGAGGAGGACGAGGACGACGAGGGCGCTCCCGTCGAGGCCGCCGCCGAGGAGCCCGCGCTCCCCGTGATCACGACCGAGGTCGTCGCGCGCGCCGTCGACCGAGCCCTGCTGCGCTACGACCGCAACGGCGACGAGCACTACGACGTCATCAGCGCCTTCATCAAGTCCATCCGGGGCTCGGACGTCGACGCGGCGCTGCACTACCTGGCCCGGATGATCGAGGCGGGGGAGGATCCGCGGTTCATCGCCCGCCGCATCATCGTCTCCGCGTCCGAGGACATCGGCATGGCCGACCCGCAGGCGCTCGTCGTCGCGATCGCCGCGGCCGACGCCGTGCAGTTCATCGGCATGCCGGAGGGGCGCATCCCGCTCGCCCAGGCGGTCGTGCACCTGGCGACCGCCCCGAAGTCGAACGCGTCCTACTCCGCCATCGACGCGGCCATCGCGGACGTGCGCGCTGGCCGCGCGGGCCGGGTGCCGGCGCACCTGCGCGACGCGCACTACCCCGGCGCCAAGAAGCTCGGCCACGGGAAGGGCTACCGGTACCCGCACGACGCCGACCTCGGCGTCCTCGAGCAGCAGTACCTCCCGGACCCGCTCCAGGGCGCGCGGTACTACCGGCCCACCGAGCACGGCAACGAGCGCGACGTCTCCGCACGACTGGCGAAGCTCCTGCGCATCATCCGCGGCGACCGGGGCTGACCGCGCCGACCGCGAGCTCGCGCGACCCGCACGGGAGGCCGTGGCCTGATAGTCTTGCGAGGTTGCCCACCGCTCTGTAGCCGAGCGGAGCAGCGCATCCCTCTGAATCGCGCAGCCCGCCACTGCGGTCACCCTTCCCCCGCACCCGCGGAGGACACGACCGCGGCGTCCGCCCTCCTTCCGGAGCCGGCGGTCGAGAGCTGCGACCGAACCTCTCAGACCTTGGAAGGACCACTGTGTCGACCACGTCCCGTACCCGCTCGAAGACGCGCCTCTCGCGCGCCCTCGGCATCCCCCTGACCCCGAAGGCCGCCCGCTACCTCGAGAAGCGTCCCTACGCGCCCGGCGAGCACGGCCGCTCGAAGCGCAAGGCCGACTCCGACTACGCGGTCCGCCTGCGTGAGAAGCAGCGTCTGCGCGCCCAGTACGGCATCCGCGAGAAGCAGCTCCGCATCGCCTTCCAGGAGGCGCGCCGCACCCAGGGCCTGACCGGTGAGAACCTGGTCGAGCTCCTCGAGATGCGCCTCGACGCCCTCGTCCTGCGCTCGGGCTTCGCCCGTACCACCGCGCAGGCCCGCCAGTTCGTCACCCACCGCCACATCATGGTGGACGGCAAGACGGTCGACCGCCCCTCCTTCCGCGTGAAGCCGGGCCAGGTCATCCACGTCAAGACCCGCTCCGAGGGCACCGAGCCCTTCCAGGTCGCCGCCGCCGGTGGACACGTCGACGTCCTCCCCAAGACCCCGGGCTACCTCGAGGTCGAGATCGACAAGCTGCAGGCGACGCTCCTGCGCCGCCCGAAGCGCGCCGAGGTCCCCGTGACCTGCGAAGTGCAGCTCGTCGTCGAGTACTACGCGGCCCGCTGAGTCCAGCCCCGCAGAGAAAGGCCCCGGTGTCCGCACCGGGGCCTTTCCCGTTCCCGGGGTCGCGATCCGGAGTGCCCGCCGCGCTCCGAGAGTCCCGCGCTGCGCCCGATCCGGCCGTCGCGCCCGAGCCGAGCACCGTCCCCGCGTCCGACCCTTTCGCGGCCCGTCGGTAGGCTGGAGTGCCGCGCTGGGTGGCATCGAACGGAGGTCACCGTGACCGGTGGAGACATCGCAGGGCTCATCGCCGCGGGGGTGTTCGCGATCCTGGTGGCGATCACCGCCGTCCCGCTCTGGAAGCTCGGACGCGTCTTCGACAGCACGAGCGAGGCCATCAAGCAGGCCAGCGACGGACTGACGCCGATCCTCGACGAGTCGGCCTCCACCCTCCGCGAGGCCAACCACCAGCTCGCGCGGGTGGACACGATCACCAAGGACGTCGCCGAGGTCACCGGCAACGTCAACGCGCTCGTCGCCCTCACGGCCGCGACCGTCGGCGGTCCGCTCATCAAGCTCGCCGGCTTCACCGCCGGAGTCCGCGCCGTGCTCGTCGCCGGACGGACGGCCGACAAGGCCGGAGCCGCGGTCGGCCGCTCCGCCGCGAAGCGCACGAAGCGCCCGCGCTCGAAGTAGCGCCGCGCCCGCGCCCTAGAATCGAACGGGTCGTCGCGCCGTCGCGCCCGCCCCGCCGCTGTGGAAGGACACCCCGTGAAGAACATCCTCCTGATCGTCATCGGGATCGGCCTCGGATTCGCGGTCGCCCACCAGGTCTCGCGCACCGAGGCGGGCGCCCGGCTCTTCGCCGACATCAACCGCACCGCGAAGGAGCTCGGCGAGGCCGTCTCCGAGGGCTACCACCAGCGCGAGGCCGAACTGAAGGCCGCCATCGGCGAGGGCTGACGCCCCGCCGCCCGACATCCGCGTCGTCACCGACCGAACCGTAACGGAACCCATGCAGACCGCAGACATCCGCAACCGCTGGCTCGACTTCTTCGGGAGCCGCGGCCACACCGTGGTCCCCTCCGCCTCCCTCGTGAGCGAGGACCCGAGCCTCCTCTTCACCGTCGCCGGCATGGTGCCGTTCGTGCCCTACCTCACCGGAGTGGTCCCCGCGCCCTACCCGCGTGCCACCAGCGTGCAGAAGTGCATCCGCACCAACGACATCGAGGAGGTCGGCAAGACGCCTCGTCACGGCACCTTCTTCCAGATGAACGGCAACTTCTCCTTCGGCGACTACTTCAAGGAGGGGGCGATCGGCTACGCCTGGGAGCTGCTCACCGGCGCCGAGAGCGACGGGGGACTGGGCTTCGACGAGAAGGACCTCTGGGTCACCGTCTACAAGGACGACGACGAGGCGATCGCGCTCTGGAAGACGATCGCGGGACTGCCGGACGAGCGCATCCAGCGCCTGGACAAGGACACCAACTACTGGTCGACCGGCCAGCCCGGCCCCGCGGGCCCCTGCTCCGAGATCTTCTTCGACCGCGGCCCCGCCTACGGGATCGACGGCGGCCCGGCGACGGACGACGACCGCTACGTCGAGATCTGGAACCTCGTCTTCATGCAGTACCTCCGCGGCGAGGGCACGAGCAAGGTCGACTTCGACATCCTCGGCGAGCTGCCGCGCAAGAACATCGACACCGGCATGGGCCTCGAGCGCGTCGCCTTCCTCAAGCAGGGCGTCGAGAACATGTACGAGATCGACCAGGTCCGTCCGGTCCTCGATCGCGCCGCCGAGCTCTCGGGCCGCCGCTACGGAGCCGTCCACGAGGACGACGTCCGCATGCGCGTCATCGCCGACCACGTGCGCTCCTCGCTGATGCTGCTGTCGGACGGCGTGACGCCGTCCAACGAGGGGCGCGGCTACATCCTCCGCCGCCTGATGCGCCGCACGGTGCGCGCCATGCGCCTGCTCGGAGTGGACACCGCGACGTTCCCCGAGCTCTTCGCCGCCTCGCGCGACGCGATGGCGTCGGCCTACCCCGAGGTGTCCACGGAGTTCGAGCGCCTCTCGACCAGCGCCTACGGCGAGGAGGAGGCGTTCCTGCGCACCCTCGCGGCCGGCACCGAGATCCTCGACCTCGCGGTCCTGAAGACGAAGAAGGCCGAGTCGCCGACGCTGCCGGGCGACACCGCGTTCCTCCTGCACGACACCTTCGGGTTCCCGATCGACCTCACCCTCGAGATCGCCGAGGAGTCGGGTCTGACGGTCGACCGCGAGGCGTTCGACTCCCTCATGACCGCGCAGCGCACGCGTGCGAAGGCCGACGCGAAGTCGAAGAAGTCGGCGCTGGCCGATCTCTCGGTCTACGCCGACTTCCGCGCCCACGGCGAGACGCTGTTCACCGGCTACGACGTGCTCGACACCGAGACGCGCATCCTCGGCCTCATCGTCGGCGGGCACTCCGTCACGAAGGCGGTCGCGGGCGACATCGCCGAGGTGATCCTCGAGGCGACCAGCCTCTATGCGGAGTCGGGCGGCCAGGAGGCCGACGCCGGCCGCATCGTCGGCTCCGGCTTCGATCTCGAGGTCCTCGACGTGCAGAAGCCCGTCAAGGGTCTCATCAGCCACAAGGTCCAGGTCGCCAGCGGCGAGGTCGGAGTGGGCGACGCCGCCACCTCCGTCGTCGACCGCGACTGGCGCCGGGGCGCCACGCAGGCGCACTCGGGCACCCATCTCATCCACGCCGCGCTGCGCCAGGTGCTCGGCCCGCAGGCGCACCAGTCCGGCTCCTACAACAAGGCGGGCTACCTGCGCCTGGACTTCTCGTGGAACCAGGCCCTCTCGCTCGAGACCCGCAGCGAGATCGAGGAGATCGCCAACACGGCGATCCGGGACAACCTCGAGGTCGTCACGCGCGAGCTCCCGATCGACGAGGCGAAGGCGCTCGGCGCGATGGCCCTCTTCGGCGAGAAGTACGGCGACGTCGTCCGCGTGGTCGACATCGGCGGGCCCTGGTCGCGCGAGCTCTGCGCGGGCACCCATGTCGGGCGCTCGTCCGAGGTCGGCGTGATCAGCCTGGTCAGCGAGTCCTCGGTCGGATCGACCAACCGCCGAGTCGAGTCGCTGGTGGGCCGCGAGGCCTTCCAGGAGCTCGCCGCCGAGCGCGCCCTCGTCAGCACGATCTCGTCCTCGCTGAGGACCCCGCGCGAGCAGCTCCCCGAGCGGATCGGCGAGCTCGTCGCGAGCCTCAAGGCCGCCGAGAAGCGGATCGCCGCGTTCGAGGCCAAGGCCCTCGCCGACCGGGTGCCCGCCCTCGCCGCGACCCGTCGCACGGTGGGCGGTACGACCGTCGTCGCCGAGAGCATCGGCACCGCGGGATCGACCGACGAGCTGCGCTCCCTCGTGACCTCCGTCCGTGAGCGGCTCGGCCAGGAGCCGGCCGTCGTCGCGCTCGCCGCCGACGTCTCGGGCAAGCCCGCGGTGATCGTCGCCACCAACCAGGCCGCCCGCGACCAGGGCCGCCGCGCGGGTGCGCTCGCCAGGCGCGCCGCCGGGATCCTCGGAGGCGGCGGAGGCGGCAAGGACGACCTCGCCCAGGGCGGCGGCTCCGACGTCTCCGCCATCGGCGCGGCGCTCGAGGCCGTGGTGCAGGAAGCGACCAGCTGAATGAGCCGGTTCGGCGTCCGGCTCGGCATCGATGTGGGCCGTGCCCGCATCGGGGTCGCCCGCTGCGACGCCGACGGCCTGCTCGCGGTGCCCGTCGAGACGGTCGCGCGGGCGGGCACTGACGGCGGATCCTCGGACGTCTCCCGGATCGCGCACCTCGCCGCCGAGTACGATGCCCAGGCGATCATCGTCGGACTGCCGTTGTCGCTGTCGGGGGCCGAGACGGCCTCGACGGAGGACGCGCGCGGATTCGCTCGACTGCTCGCCGAGGCGGTGCCCACCGCTCCGGTGCGGCTCGTCGACGAGCGGCTGTCGACGGTCACCGCTCAGAGCGCCCTGCACCGCTCCGGACGCACCACCCGCGGCTCCCGAGCCGTGATCGACCAGGTCGCCGCCGTGGTGATCCTGCAGCACGCCATCGATTCCGAGCGCTCGGCCGGCACCCCGGCCGGAGTCCTGCTCGAACCGAACGAAGGACCTCCTCGTGACCGACGTCCCCCCGAGCCGCCGCGACGCCCGCGCCGCCGAGCAGGCGCAGCCGACTCCGCCCGACCCGACTCCGGAGCAGCAGCCCGCGCCGACTGAGGCGCACGATCCTCTGGGCCGCCTCTTCACCGGGCCCGACGTGCCCGAGCCCCGCGGCCGCGACGACGCGGCCGCGTTCGACCCGGACGCGCGCCCGAAGCGTCGCCGCGCGGCTCGCGCGACGGGTGGCGCGAAGAAGCGCCGCAGCCGCCGCGGGCTCATCGGCGGGCTTCTGGCCTTCGGCGTCTTCGCCGCGCTCGTCGCCATCGCGGTGACGATCTTCCTCGAGCCCGTGCGCGGCCTATTCGCCGAGCCCGAACCGACCGACTTCACCGGCACCGGCTCGAGCGAGGTGCTGTTCACGATCCACCAGGGCGACGGCGGCAGCGACATCGCCAACAACCTCGTCTCGGACGGGGTCATCAAGTCGTACGACCCCTTCTACGACCTGCTCCTCGCCCAGAGCCCGGAGCCCGTCTTCCAGCCCGGCGCGTACTCGCTCAAGGCCGAGATGAGCGCCAAGGCCGCACTGTCGGCGCTGCTCGACTCCGAGTCGACGCGCCTCGCGAACACCTTCGTCATCCCCGAGGGGACGGCGCTCAAGGAGGCGCTGCCGCTCATCGCGGACGGCACCGGGGTCGCGCTGACGGACCTCGAGGCGGCCGCCGCCGACTGGGGCTCGTTCGGGCTCCCGGCCGGGGCGACGAGCCTCGAGGGGTTCCTGTTCCCCGCGACCTACGACATCGACCCGTCGACGCCGGCGCACGACATCCTGAAGACGCTGGTCGACCGGATGTACCAGTCGCTCGACCAGGCCGGCGTGCCGGCGGACGACCGCTACCGCGTCGTGGTGTTCGCGTCCCTCGTGCAGCGCGAGGCCCGCGTCGCCGAGGACTTCCCCAAGGTCGCGCGCGTGTTCCAGAATCGCCTCGACCAGGGGTGGCGCCTGCAGTCGGACGCGACCGTGGCGTACGGCACCGGCGCGACCGACCGCGTCTCGACCACGGACGCCGAGCGGAACGACGCCGGCAACGTCTACAACACCTACCAGCGCGACGGCCTGCCGCCCGCGCCGATCTCGAACCCGGGCGACGTGGCGATCGACGCGGTCATGCACCCCGCGGACGGCACCTGGATGTACTTCGTCACGGTGAACCTCGAGACGGGCGAGACGGTCTACTCCACCACCGACGCCGAGCACAACGCGGCCGTCGACCAGTGGCAGGCCTGGATGCGGGACCACCCGGAGTACCAGTGACGGCCGCCGGGTACCGCCTCGCGGTCCTCGGCGCGCCGATCGCGCACTCGAAGTCGCCCGCGCTGCACGCGGCCGCCTACCGGGTGCTCGGACTCGACTGGAGCTACCGCGCCGTCGAGACGACGGAGGCGACCCTCTCCGAGGTCGTGTCCGGTGAGCCCTGGCACGGACTGTCGCTGACCATGCCGCTCAAGCACGCGGTGCGACCGCTGCTGGCGGAGGAGGACGCGGTCGCCCGGGTCACCGGCGCGGTCAACACCGTGCTGGTCGACCGCTCCGGCCCGGCACCCCGCCTCCGCGGGTTCAACACCGACGTCGCGGGCATCGTGCGCGCCCTCGCCGAGGCGGGCATCGTCTCGGCGGAGCGCGTCCAGGTGCTCGGCGGGGGAGCGACCGCCGCCTCCGCCCTGGCCGCCGCCGCCGAGCTCGGCGCGGCGCGGGTCGACCTCGTCCTGCGGACGGCGTCGAGGGCCGTCGAGCTCGCTCCGCTCGCGGAGTCGCTCGGCGTCCCGCTCTCGGTCCGCTCCTTCGCCGACTGGTCCACCGGAGCGCCACTGGTGATCTCGACGCTCCCCGGCGGGGCGGCGGACGGCCTCGACGTGCCCGACGCGGCGGTCGCGGGCTCGACCCTGTTCGACGTGGCGTACTCCCCGTGGCCGAGCGCGCTCGCCCGGCGCTGGGAGCAGGGCGGCTCCCCGGTCGTCTCCGGGCTCGGGATGCTGCTCCACCAGGCACTCGTGCAGGTGCGGATCTTCGTCGGCGGCGACCCGGTCCTGCCTCTCGATCGCGAGGACGAGGTGCTCGCGGCGATGCGCCGAGCCGTCTCGGCGGGTCCGGCGCACTGACCTCGTGTGCCAGAATCGGAGGATGCTCCGTTGGCTCACGGCCGGGGAATCCCACGGTCCCGAACTCGTCGCCGTCCTCGAAGGACTGCCGGCGGGCGTCCCCGTCTCCCTCGACGACATCCGCGCCGATCTGGCGCGCCGGAAGCTCGGCTACGGCCGCGGAGCCCGGATGAACTTCGAGCAGGACGAGCTGACGATCTCCTCCGGCGTCCGGCACGGAGCGACGATGGGCAGCCCCATCGCCCTGCGCATCGGCAACACGGAGTGGCCGCGCTGGGTCGACGTCATGTCGGCGGAGCCCCGTGACCCCGAGAGCCTGCCCAAGGGCCGCGGCGCCGCGCTCACACGGCCCCGCCCGGGCCACGCCGACCTCGTCGGGATGCAGAAGTACGGCTTCCCCGAGTCCCGCAACGTGCTCGAGCGCGCCTCCGCCCGCGAGACCGCGGCCCGCGTCGCCCTCGGCGCCGTCGCCCGCCGCTTCCTCGGCGAGCTCGGCGTCTCGCTCGTCAGCCACACCCTCGCCATCGGGCCGGTCCGCGTGCCCGAGGGCTCGCCGCTGCCCGGCCCGGCCGACGTCGCCGCCCTGGACGCGGATCCGCTGCGCTGCCACGATGCCGCGACCAGCGCCCTCATGGTCGCCGAGGTGGACCGCGCCCACGACGACGGCGACACCCTCGGCGGCGTGGTCGAGGTCCTCGCGTACGGTCTCCCGCCCGGACTCGGGTCCTACGTGCACTGGGACCGTCGTCTCGACTCCCAGCTCGCGGCGGCCCTGATGGGGATCCAGGCGATCAAGGGCGTCGAGGTCGGCGACGGCTTCCTCACCACCACCCGCCGCGGCTCGGAGGCGCACGACGAGCTCTTCCAGTCCGCCGCCGGAATCTCCCGGTCCAGCGACCGGGCCGGCGGCACCGAGGGCGGGATGAGCACGGGGACCGTGCTGCGGGTCCGCGCCGGCATGAAGCCGATCGCGACCGTGCCGCACGCGCTGCGCACCGTCGACGTCGCCACCGGCGAGGCAGCCGGCGCTCACCACCAGCGCTCCGACGTCTGCGCGGTGCCGGCGTCCGGTGTCGTCGCGGAGGCGATGGTCGCCCTGGTGCTCGCGAACGCCGTGCTCGAGAAGTTCGGCGGCGACAGCGTCACCGAGACCCGCCGCAACCTGCAGGGCTACCTCGCCGCCATCCCCGACGAGCTCCGCACGGCCGCCGCGAGCGACCCGGGTCTCGGGCTCGCCTGATGGCCGCGTCCTCGGCGGCCCGCTGATGGCGGGTCACGATACCGGCGCGGCCCGCGCCCGCCTCGTCCTGATCGGCCCGATGGGGGCCGGCAAGACGACGATCGGCAAGCGGGTCGCGAAGGCGCTGAGCGCCGGGTTCGTCGACTCCGACGCGGAGTTCGTGCGCACCCACGGCCCGATCGCCCCCTACTTCGACGCCCACGGCGAGCCGGCCTTCCGCCGGGAGGAGCGCCGCGTCGTCGAGCGCGCCGTCCGCCGCGACGTGGTGCTGAGCCTCGGCGGGGGAGCGGTGCTCGATCCCGCGACGCGCGCCGACCTCGCGGACGTCCCCGTCGTGCTCCTCACCACCACGGCCGAGGCCGTCCGCGACCGGCTCGGCTCCGGCTCCCGCCCGCTGGTGCGCGGCGGGGTCGGCGACTGGGTCCGCATCTTCGACGAGCGGCGCCCGGTCTACGAGTCCCTCGCGGACACCGTGGTCGACACCTCCCGGCGGCCGATCACCCTGATCGCCGCCGAGATCGCGGAGTGGGTGCGCGCGCAGCGCCCCTCCGCCACCCCTGCACCATCGGACCCGGCGGCCGCGAGCCGCCCGAGCGGAAGACAGTCATGAACGACGGCACCACCGCCATCCCCGTCGCCGGAGAGAACGGCTACGACATCCACGTCGGGCGCGGACTCCTCGACGGCCTCGCCGACGCGATCGGCCCCCGGGCCGCGAAGGTGCTCATCGTGCACCCGCCGACCCTCGCGGTCCTCGCCGCCGAGATCCGCGAGAGCCTGCTCGAGCGCTACGAGGTGCTGCTCGCCGAGGTCCCGGACGCCGAGGCCGCGAAGCGCGTGGAGGTGGCGGCCTTCTGCTGGCAGGTGATGGGGCAGTCGGACTTCACCCGCACGGACGCGGTCGTCGGCTTCGGCGGCGGCGCGATCACCGACCTGGCCGGCTTCGTCGCCGCCACCTGGCTCCGCGGGGTCGACCTGGTGCAGGTGCCGACCACCGTGCTCGGGATGGTCGACGCGGCCGTCGGGGGGAAGACCGGCATCAACACGGCCGAGGGCAAGAACCTCGTCGGCGCCTTCCACGCGCCGCGGGCGGTCGTCGCCGACCTCGACGTGCTGACCAGCCTCCCGCGCAACGAGATCCTGGCCGGCTTCGGCGAGATCGTGAAGTACGGGATGATCGCCGAGCCGCGCATCCTCGACATCATCGAGTCCGACATCGACCTGGCCACCGACCCGACGTCGGAGGAGTTCCGCAGCCTGGTCGAGCTGTCGATCGGGATCAAGGCGCGGGTCGTCGGCGAGGACTTCACCGAGAAGGGCCTGCGCGAGATCCTGAACTACGGGCACACCCTCGGGCACGCGGTCGAGCACGCCGAGCGCTACCAGTGGCGCCACGGCGCGGCCGTCTCCGTCGGGATGATGTTCGCGGCGGAGCTCTCGCGCCTGACCGGATCGCTCAGCGACGCGGTCGTGGACCGCCAGCGCCGGGTCCTCGAATCGCTGACCCTGCCGACGAGCTACCCGCTCGGACGATGGGAGACGCTCCTCGCCGCGATGCAGCGCGACAAGAAGACCCGCGCGGGGATGCTCCGCTTCGTGGTCCTCGACGACATCGCCCGCCCGAGCATCCTGCAGGGGCCGGAGACGTCGCTGCTGTTCGCGGCGTATCAGGAGATCGGATCGTAGGTCCGGCTCGGCTGAGCCCGGGCGGCGCCGTCAGCCTCCACCCAGGGCGGCCCTCCGCGCCTGGGCGTACTCGGCCTCGGTGATCGTGCCCGCCGCTCGCAGCGCCTCCAGCTCGGCGAGCCGGTCCGCCAGCGGGCGGGCGGAGCCGGGACCCTCGCGCGCGAAGCGGGCCGCGACGTCGGTCCGCAGGGTCAGCGGATCCACTCCGAGCGAGCGCGCCCGGCGCACGTTCACGACGATCAGCACCACGACGAGCACGATCACGACGGCGATGACGATCGGCACGGCGATGAACGCGATCGAGTACCAGGGCGGCACGACGGTGTCGGCGGGAACGGCGTCCCTGTGCTCCTCCTCGGGGTCGGTCCTCCACCGTCTCGCGCTCCCGCGGACCGGTGGGGCGATTCGCACGCGGCGTCCAGACTCCTCTGCCGACGGGGCCGCGTCGACTACACTCGACGGGTCAGCCGGACCGGCCGATATCGCCGCGCCCGCGTACCGGGCTCGCCGGCGCAGACTTCCACCGAAACGGATCCCCCTTCGCATGGCCTCTACCACCGACATCAAGAACGGCACCGTCCTCAGCATCGACGGCCAGCTCTGGAACGTCATCGACTTCCAGCACGTCAAGCCGGGCAAGGGCGGCGCCTTCGTCCGCACCAAGATGAAGAACGTCCTCACGGGCAAGGTCGTCGACAAGACCTTCAACGCGGGCGCCAAGATCGACACGGCCAACGTCGACCGCCGCGACTTCCAGTACCTCTACCGCGACGGCGCGGACTTCGTGTTCATGGACACCAGCGACTACGACCAGATCACCGTCCCCGAGGCGGTCGTCGGCGACGCGGCGAACTTCATGCTCGAGAACCAGAACGTGACCCTCGCCCTGCACGACGGCGACCCGCTCTACATCGACCTCCCCGCCTCGGTCGTCCTCGAGATCACGTACACGGAGCCGGGCCTCCAGGGCGACCGCTCGACCGGCGGCACCAAGCCCGCGACGGTCGAGACCGGCTACCAGATCCAGGTCCCGCTGTTCCTCGAGCAGGGCACGAAGGTCAAGGTCGACACCCGCACGGGCGACTACCTCGGCCGCGTCAGCTGAGCCGGGCCTCCCGTGAGTGCTCGCACGAAGGCGCGCAAGCGCGCCCTCGACATCCTCTACAACGCCGACGTCCGGCAGATCAGCTTCGCCCAGTCGCTGCGCGCCGAGGCCGAGCGGGCGGCGAACGAGCCGGCCCGTGAGGCCTCGTGGCTCTACGCCCGTGAGATCGTCGACGGGGTCATCGACCACGCCGACGAGATCGACGAGCTGATCGCCCGGCTCGCCCAGGGCTGGACACTCTCGCGCATGCCGCTGGTCGACCGCGCGATCCTCCGGATCGGGGTGTGGGAGATCCTGCACAACGACGCGGTGCCCGACGGCGTCGCCATCTCGGAGGCCGTCGAGGCCGCCACGTCGCTGTCGACCGACGACTCGGCGGGCTTCATCAACGGGCTCCTCGCCTCCGTCGCGGAGTCCCGCACGACGGCCTGACCCGCCCCGGAGACCTGCTCGGCCTGCCGGATCCCCGTGATCGGGCGGGCCGCGGTCGTTCCCGGGCTGCCCGTCCGGCGGGCCGCGCGACGGCCCCTATACTCGACACGGCTTTTCCTTTAACAGCCGTCCTGTGAGGCGGGGAAGGAGGTCGGTGTGACGGCACGAATCGTGCTCAACGGCGCTGACATCACGCGAGCGCTCACGCGCATCGCCCACGAGATCCTCGAGTCGAACCGCGGCCCCGAGTCGCTGGTCGTCCTCGGCATCCCGACGCGCGGCGTCGCCCTCGCGAGGCGCATCGCCGAGACGATCGCGCGGATCGAGCCGGACGGGCCCCCCGTCTTCGCCGGCTCCCTCGACGTGACGATGTACCGCGACGACCTCTCCCGGCACCCGGTCCGCACCCCCGCGCGCACCGCCGTCCCCGCGAGCATCGACGGCCGGACCGTGGTCCTCGTCGACGACGTCCTCTTCTCGGGCCGCACCATCCGCGCCGCCCTGGACGCCCTCAGCGACATCGGCCGTCCGCGAGCCGTGCGGCTGGCCGCGCTGGTCGACCGCGGACACCGCGAGCTCCCGATCCGGGCGGACTTCGTCGGCAAGAACCTGCCGAGCAGCCTGAGCGAGCGGATCAACGTCCGGCTCGTCGAGACGGACGGCGAGGACCTGGTCGCGATCGAGTCGCAGGCCACCGGCGAGGAGACGGCTCCGTGAAGCACCTGCTCTCGACCCGCGACCTCGACCGCGCGAGCGCGATCGCACTCCTCGACATCGCCGAGGACATGGCGGACGTGCAGAACCGCGAGGTCAAGAAGCTGCCGACCCTGCGCGGGAAGACCGTGGTCAACCTCTTCTTCGAGGACTCCACCCGCACGCGGATCTCGTTCGAGGCGGCGGCGAAGCGGCTCTCGGCCGACGTCATCAACTTCAGCGCGAAGGGCTCCAGCGTCTCCAAGGGCGAGAGCCTGAAGGACACCGCGCAGACGCTCGCCGCGATGGGCGCCGACGGCGTGGTCATCCGCCACAGCGCCTCCGGAGCCCCCGCGGTTCTGGCGGCGAGCGGCTGGATCGATGCGTCGATCCTCAACGCCGGTGACGGGACCCACGAGCACCCGACCCAGGCGCTCCTGGACGCGTTCACCATCCGCCGGCGCCTGCACGGCGCCTCCGCGTCCCGCGGCAAGAGCCTCGACGGCGTCGCGGTCACGATCGTGGGCGACGTCCTGCACTCGCGGGTGGCGCGCTCGAACGTCTGGCTGCTGACGGCGCTGGGCGCCGAGGTGACCCTGGTCGCACCGCCGACCCTCGTGCCGGTCGACACGCGCGACTGGCCCGCGACCATCCGCTTCGATCTGGACGAGGCGATCGACACCGGGCTCCCCGACGTCGTGATGCTCCTGCGCATCCAGCTCGAGCGGATGTCGAGCGGGTTCTTCCCCAACGGCCGGGAGTACGCGCGGATCTGGGGCCTCGACGACGAGCGGCTCGCCCGGCTGGGTCCCGATACCATCGTCATGCACCCCGGACCCATGAACAGGGGCGTCGAGATCTCCTCGGCGGCCGCCGATTCGAGCCGCTCCACGGTGCTCGAACAGGTCACGAACGGAGTGTCCGTCCGGATGGCCGCGCTCTACCTGCTGCTGTCCGGCGAACGGGAGGTCCACTGATGAGCACTGCCCAGCCGCTTCAGAGCACGGCGCCGGAGCGGATCCTGATCTCGGGAGCGACGCTCGCCGACGAGTCGACCGCCGATCTGCTGATCGATGGGGGCGTGATCGTCGAGATCGGCGCCGACCTCGACTCGCGCGGGGCCCGCGTGATCGACGCCGACGGCCTGCTGGCGCTGCCCGGCCTGGTCGACCTGCACACGCACCTGCGCGAGCCGGGGTTCGAGCAGAGCGAGACGATCCTCACCGGCACGCGAGCTGCGGCCGCCGGAGGCTTCACCGCCGTCTTCGCGATGGCGAACACCTCGCCGGTGCAGGACACCGCGGGCGTGGTCGAGCAGGTGCAGAGCCTGGGCGAGGACGCCGGCTACGCGACGGTCCGCCCGATCGGCGCGGTGACCGTGGGTCTGGCGGGGGAGTCGCTCGCCGAGCTCGGCGCGATGGCCCGCAGCCGCGCGGCCGTGCGGGTCTTCTCGGACGACGGGAAGTGCGTCTCGGACGCGCTGCTGATGCGCCGCGCTCTCGAGTACGTCAAGGCGTTCGACGGAGTCGTCGCCCAGCACGCGCAGGAGCCGCGGCTCACCGTGGGCGCGCAGATGAACGAGGGCGCCGTCTCCAGCGCCCTCGGCCTGCAGGGCTGGCCCGCCGTGGCCGAGGAGGCGATCATCGCCCGCGACGTGCTCCTCGCCGAGCACGTGGGCTCCCGCCTGCACGTCTGCCACGTCTCGACCGCGGGCTCGGTCGACGTCATCCGCTGGGCGAAGGCCCGGGGGATCGACGTGACCGCCGAAGTCACCCCCCACCACCTGCTCCTCACCGAGCAGGCCGTCGCCGGCCAGGACGGGCCGAGCTACGACGCCCGCTTCAAGGTGAACCCGCCGCTGCGCCGCGACGAGGACGTGCTCGCCCTCCGCGAGGCCCTCGCCGACGGCACCATCGACATCGTCGCCACCGACCACGCGCCGCACCCGGTCGAGGCGAAGGACTGCGAGTGGGACGCCGCGGCGTTCGGCATGGTCGGCCTCGAGAGCGCGCTGAGCGTGGTGCACGCCGCCGTCGTCGAGGACGGGCGGATGAGCTGGTCCGACGTCGCGCGCGTGCTCTCCTCCGCCCCCGCCCGCATCGGCCGGCTCGACGGCTACGACCGCGGCCTCGCCGTCGGGGCCGCCGCGAACGTCGTGCTCTACGACCCGGAGGCGCGACGCCGCTTCTCCGTCGAGGACCTGCGCGGCCGCAGCGGCAACTCCCCGTACCTCGGTCGCGAGCTGCCGGGCCGCGTCGTCGCCACCCTCCACCGGGGCTTCCCGACCGTGCTGGACGGCGAGCTCGTCGACGCGGCGGTCGTCGCCGCCTCCGCGAAGGCCTCCCGTGGATAGGGCCGCGATCACGATCGTCATCGCCGCGGTCGTCGTCCTCGTCTTCGTCGGCATGCTGCTCTCCTGGCGCGCGCGGCGCCGCCGCTCGGCCGCCCTCGCGCCGGAGCCCGTGCCCGCGTCCTCGCTGGGCGCCGAGGTCGAGCGCGTCGACCTCCCGTACGTGGCCACGACCCGCTTCGAGCAGCCGCTCGAGCGCGTCGTGCTGCCGGGGCTCGGCTTCCGCGGCAACGCGGTGCTGCGCCTCCACGAGCGCGGCGTCGTGATCGCCCCCGTCGGCGAGCGCGAGACGGTGATCCCGGCCTCCCTCCTGCGCGGAGCGGGCCAGGGCAGCTACGTGATCGACCGCGTCGTCGAGGAGGGCGGCCTGCTCGTGATCTCCTGGTCGCCCCGCGGCGACGAGACCGTCGACAGCTACCTCCGCGTGGCCGAGCCCGCCCTCCGGGCGCACCTGGTCGCCGAGCTGCAGCGCCTCGCCGCGGGCAGGCACCGTGTACTGCTCGTCGGTCGAGACCGAGGAGGAGAGGTTGAGCCCCTGCATCTGCCGGCCGCCGAGGACCAGCGCGAGCTG